>JAAZMU010000117.1 GCA_012798645.1 Patescibacteria group bacterium
AAAAGACCAGCTTTTGTAGCTAGTATAGAATTAGCAAAACCCTTTAATTCAACAAGGGAACTTGTGAACAAGATTTTAGCTATTTTCAAAACAACCAAAATGAAAAATCATAAAATCATCACCTATGACTTTGTTAAATCAAATAGTATTGAAGAAGCCAAAGCAATGGCAAAAGAGCTTCTTAAAGAATCAGAAAATAGACAAGCCGAGGTAAGAGCATTAACAGAAAACTTAAAAGAAGAATTAAAACTAGATCAATCCTCAATTATATTCAAAGGTTCTAAAGACTACAGACCAGACTTTCTAGGCGCTGTTGCATCAAGACTTGTAGGATATTTTGATAAGCCCGTCTTTCTTTATTCTCAAAAAAAAGAAACAAGCAGGGGAACAGTCAGAGTGCCTAAAGATGTTGATGCAGTTAAAGCCATGGATTCTTGCAAAGACCTTTTAATTATGTACGGAGGTCATCCACCTGCAGCTGGGTTTACAGTTGAAAACAGCAAGCTAAAAGAGTTTGAAGCTTGCCTCATTAAATACTTTAGTAAATAAAAGAAGAGGGAAGAAATTATTTCTTCCCTTTGTTCAGAGCCTCGTCAGCATCGATAATCGGAGGGACTAACCTCTGATTAGCGTCAATGATAGGAGGACAATTCCTCCTATCTGCGTCGATAATAGGTGCTAACATATTATCTTTATAGCACAGATTAATATTCTTGTCAATACTAAAAACCCGCTTCAACGGGTTCAGTTAAGTAAGCCTATAAGCCGAATTCTGTTTATGTGATCATCTATCTAAGATTTAAATTACTTTAAACCTTTAGCGAACTACTTTTTCCTTTGTTAAACAAAGGTTTGTTCTTGCTCTCAAGTAAGGATTTAGCCGTTTCACTCTAAATGTTACCATTTAGACTTATCCCTTGGGATATTTTCTTTTTTGCAAAAGAAAACGTCTCTGCTCGCACCTCTATCCTCGCGGACGACGGGCGTTACCCGCTACTCTTTAATGAGAGTTCGGACTTTCCTCTTTACAATTGTAAAGCGATCACTCAGCTTACTTACACCTCTTTTATACCAATTATTTGAAAAAAAGTCAATCTATTGTATGATATGAATATGGGGATTAAAAGCCTTTTTAAGTCTGAACAAAAAACAATTGGTAGAGCCACTTTTGTGATAGCTATTTTTATTGTTTTAAGCAGGCTTTTGGGGTTAATAAGAAATAGGCTACTAGCTTCTACATTTGGTCCCACTGCTGAACTTGATATTTACTTTGCCTCTTTTAAAATACCAGATTTAATCTTTAGCTTAATTCTTGCTGGAGGAGTTTTGGTCTCTCTTTTGCCTTTATTCTCTGATTATTACAAGAAAAACAAAGCGCAAGCTTTTAAATTAGTTAATTCAATCATTAACATATTTTTAATTGCTTTACTCTTTATTGCCTTTTTTTTCTTTATCTTTACTCCTAACTTAGTTAATTTGCTTTTAGGAGGTCTTAGTTTAGAATACATCCCCCTTGCTATTGGTATCACGAGGCTACTCTTCCTATCTGTTTTCTTTTTAGGCTTGTCTTCCATTTTTTCTACTATCACGAATTACTTTAATCGTTTTTTAATTTATTCTCTTGCGCCTGTTTTATACAA
>JAAZMU010000025.1 GCA_012798645.1 Patescibacteria group bacterium
CCAAGGTATAAGTGGAATTATTAAAAATGCAAAAGTAGAAGTAATTAAAGAAGGCAATTCTTTCCTTCATGGATTTAAGGGGAGGGCAAAACAAGCGACTCTTAAGAATTTGTCAATAAACAAGGCAGGGATTTTAAATGCAATTATATTAGGAGAAACTGACAATATGAATTCTGAATTAAAGCAAAAGCTTGGCTATGCTGGAATAAGTCATATTGTAGCAATATCAGGGCAACACATAGTACTTTTGTGTATGATGATACTTTATTTTTTAAACACCTTGAAAATAGAAAGAGGAAAGTCAATTATGATAACGTTCTTCTTTTTAGTTTTTTATATTTTCTTAATTGATTTTCCTGCATCGGCAACAAGAGCTTTTATAATGATGTCTTTTATTTTGTTCGCGGAGCTTTTAAAAAGAGAGGGAGATAGTTTTAGAAGCTTGGTAATAGCTGCCATACTTATTTTAATTTTTAATCCTTTAACTCTTTTTTATAATTTAGGATTTCAGTTATCTTTTTTAGCGGTCTTGGGAATTATGATTTTTAATGGTTTTTTTAAAAGATGTTTTAGCTTTATTAAAAATGAATTTTTAATTGATTTTATGGCTATAAATTTTTCTGCTCAGGTTTTAACTTTACCTCTTTTAATTTATACATTCAATTATGTATCTTTATCTTTTTTAATTACAAACATGTTAGTAGTTCCAATTTTACCAGCATTACTTACATTAGGATTTTTATGTTTAATCCTTCCTAGTTTTTCATTTTTATTTTTTACTCCTATTTCTTTAATTTTAGGATATGTACTATTTGTGGTGGATAAACTTTCTTTTATGATTATTGAAATTAATAACTTCCCTTTAATTTTTCTTCTGGTATCGTATTTAATAATAGGGGGTCTGATTTATAAATTAAAAAGAGTTGAATTTTATTTGTAATAATGTTATTTAAAATATGGTATAATAAATGTATAAGTAAAATATGTTTAAAGATTTAAAAACAAACAAAAATATTTTTATTCTCCTTATTTTTCTGCTTGGCATTTTTTTAGGAATGCACACGACTTTTATTTTGATGGATTTTCCTAATAGTAATAATAACAATGTCATTGCTGAGGTTAATAGCATATATATTGCTGAAACCGAGCAAGAAAATGCAGTTATTAAGGCAGTGCAAAAAAGCATTCCTTCAGTGGTTTCAATTATTGTAGAAAAAACATCAGGGGTGATTTACGATGAGAGATTAGAAAAGGATCCGTTTGAAAGGTTTTTTAGAGATTTAATTCCAGAAGACAGGAACACTTTAGAGAAAATTGGAGCAGGCACAGGGTTTATTGTTTCAGAGGATGGTCTTATTATGACAAACAAGCATGTGGTGAGCGATGAAAAGGCGGTTTATAGTATTTTAACAAATGAAGGAGAGACATTTAAGGTTGAGGTTTTGGCTAAAAACCCAGTTCAAGATATTGCTATTTTGAGAATTCAAGATGTGCAAGATAGAAGATTTAAACCACTTAAGTTAGGAGACTCTTCAGTTCTTAATTTAGGACAAAGTGTTATTGCTATTGGAAATGCTTTAGGCGAATTTCAAAACACTGTTTCTGTTGGAGTAGTATCAGGGCTTCAAAGAAACATTGTAGCGCAAGGAAATAATACAATAGAAACTTTAGAAGATATTATTCAAACAGATGCAGCAATAAATAGGGGAAATTCAGGGGGACCACTTTTAAATTTAAGAGGAGAGGTTATAGGAATTAATACTGCAGTTTCAATGGATGGGGAAAATATTAGCTTTGCTGTACCTATTAATAAAGCAAAAAGAGATGTGGAGCAGGTTTTAATTCAGGGGAAAATCGCCTATCCTTTTTTAGGCATTAAGTATCTAGTATTGAATGATGAATATGCAAAAGAATTAAATCTCAATGTGAATTATGGAGCGCTTATTGCAGACGAGCCTTTGTCTATTACACCTAATTCACCAGCAGAAAAGGCTGAACTTAAAGAAGGGGATATTATTCTTGAATTTGATCATCAAAAAATTAGTACAAAAAATACTTTAGCAAAAATAATACAAGACTATTTTCCAGGACAAGAAATAGAGATTAAGGTTTTGAGAAATGAAAAAGAGTTTTTGATAAATGTTGTTTTGGGTGATTGGAATGATTTTTAGCTTGTTTTTTTAAAATTTAATGATAGTATTTAACTAATGAATGATTTAGAAGAAATTAAAAATCGCCTTGATATAGTTGATGTTGTTTCGGGGTATATAAAATTGGAAAAGGCAGGAGCAAATTATAAAGCAAATTGCCCTTTTCATGACGAAAAAACACCATCTTTTATGGTTTCGCCAAGCAAGCAAATATGGCATTGTTTTGGATGTGCTCAGGGAGGTGATATTTTTGAATTTGTAAAAAGAATAGAAGGGGTTGAATTTTATGACGCCCTTAAAATTTTAGCAGAAAAAGCAGGGGTA
>JAAZMU010000118.1 GCA_012798645.1 Patescibacteria group bacterium
ATCACCATAGAAAGACTTAAAAGAGAGTATGGAATAGAGCTTGTTATTGGAGCGCCACAAGTTAAATACAAGGGAATCACAGGCAAAGGAGAGGAGATTAACATTTTAAATCCCACCATCTGGCAAGACAACTTTAAAGAAGTTTTAGAACCTTGGGCTAACCTTAAGCTCATTATTTCTCAAAAATACTTAGGTAATGTATTTGAACTATTAAAAGACACTGCTGGAAGACACATTGAATCCAAGCCTTTTTCAAAAGAAAGATACTTAATAGAATACAAAATTCCTTTAAGAGAGATTATTGGTAACTTCTATGACAACCTTTTAAATATTACGCAAGGTTATGCTTCTATGACCTATACTGAAATCGGCTACTTCAAAGCTGATTTAGTTAAATTAGAAATTTTAATTAACAAGGAAAAAGAAGAAGCCTTTTCCAAAATCATTCCTAAGAGCAAAGCCTACGATGAAGCAAGAAAGCTTACTAAAAAATTAAAAGAGGTGTTGCCTGCCCAGTTGTTTAATTTAGCCATACAAGGTAAGATAGGAGGAAAGGTCATTGCAAGGGAAACAGTATCAGCCACAAGAAAAGATGTAACAGCACCACTTTACGGAGGAGATATAACCAGAAAAAAGAAACTTTTAGAAAAACAAAAAAAGAGCAAGAGCAAACTCCAAGCCAAAGCAAGAGTTAATGTTCCTGCCGATGTATTTTTAAAAGTATTTGGGTCTTAAGTTCCCTTCATCTTAATTAACATTATTTTTATGCTAAGTAAAACATTTATTAATAGAAAACTTTCTTCAATAGAAAAAGACCTTAAAAGATTAGAAAGATGCAGCTCTTTAGAGATAGAAGAGGTTCTTTCAAGCTATGCAAAGCAAACTATTACAGAAAAGCTAATGGAAAGGATGGTCAATCAAGCTATTGATATTAATCAATATATCATTGAAATCCTAATTCCTAACAAGACACCAAGCGATTACGAGGAAACCTTTTTAATGTTAGCTGATTTAGGAGTTTACAAAAAAGACTTTGGAGAAAAGATCTCCCAAAGTACTAGGTTTAGAAACATTTTAATTTATGATATAGAGGATCCTAAATTGCTTTATCCATCAATATTTGCTTGTCTTGAAGACTACAAACACTATTTAAAAGCTTTAACCGATTTCTTAAATTAAAACACACCAATTAACATTGACCCTGTAAGCGATATAATCAGTAAAACAACAATAACTACCCAAAATATTTTAATAAATTTTTTATTCATATTTAGATGTTAACAAGAAAAAGAAAAAAAAGAAAGGGTTTTAACTTTAGAAGGTTCTTTTATATTCTTACCTTTGGTGTTGTCTTTTTATTCTTGCTTTATTCAAGTATAAACCTCCTTATTAAACGTCAAGCCTTTCAAAAAGAAATAAATGCTTTGCTTGCTGAGCAAGAAGAACTCCTTAAAAAAAGAGAATCCTTAAAGTTTAGTTTAGGTGAAACATATAGTGAAACCTATTTAGAGAAAATAGCAAGAGAAGACCTTAATCTTAAAAAGCCAGGTGAGATAATATATGTTATTAAAAAAGAGGGAGAGCCTCTTCAAGAAACTGAAAGCAGTGAAGAAACAGCAGAAACTTTCTTAGACAAACTTAAATCCTTCTTTAATTGGTAGCTTGTTTTTTATTTTAAATATGATAATCTTTAAATAATGGATTGTGTTTTTTGTAAAATTGTAAACAATGAATTGCCTAGTTACAAGGTATATGAAGATGATCTAGTACTTGCTTTTTTAGATCTAAACCCTGTTTCTTTAGGTCACACTTTAATTATTCCCAAAAAGCACTATCAAAACATATTTGACATTGAAAACAAAGTCTTAAAAAGAATTGCTAAAGTTTCTAAAATTATTGCCTCTAAATTAAAAGAGAATTTAGATGATGTTTCAGGAGTAAATATCTTCCAATCAAATGGGAAAACGGCTGAACAAGTAGTTATGCATTACCATATGCACATTATTCCAAGAAGAAAACAAGACAATTTTAGAATTAATGATTGTTTAAAGAGTTTAAAGCTAGAGCATAATCAGTTTAAGGATATTTTAAATAAAATAAAGGTATGATAAAAGAGTTTTTCTTAAGCATTGGCACACCTGAACAATGGAAATTAAGCATAGTTTCCTTTTTTGGATTGCTTCTTTTTTTCAAGCTCTCCCAATGTTTAATTTTAAATAATTTAAAAAAATTAGCAGAAAAAACAAAAACCCAGTTTGATGATTTTCTAATCACGGTCTTATCTCAAACCAATTGGTTTATTGAACTTGTTTTTTCCTTGTTTATTTCAAGCAAGTTTTTAAACTTAAGCGAAGCAACCCATAGTTTTATTAATTACCTAGCCTTAGTTGCTTTTATAATCTTTGCTGCTAAGTTTTCTCAAAAGTTAGTAAAATACTTTGCCTATAAAAAGTTTATTGAAAAAGAAGAAGATGGGAAAAAAACAGAAGCCTCTATTGTACGAGTCCTGTCTAATATCGCTGATTGGGGCATTGGAGTCTTAGCTATTCTTTTAATCCTTCAAAACTCAGGAATTGATATTGGTACTCTTTTAGCTGGATTAGGAATATTAGGTATTGCTGTTGCTTTTGCTCTAAAAGAAGTCTTAGCTGACTTATTTGCCTGCTTTATCATTTACTTTGATAGACCCTTTGAAGTGGGAGACTATGTTATTCTAAGCAATGGAAAGGGAACTATTAAAAAGATTGGTCTAAGAACAACCCGAGTTAGAACTTTAAGAGGAGAAGAGCTTGTTATCTCTAATCGGAAATTAACAGATTCATATTTAAAGAACTTCAAGAAAATGAGAAGAAGAAGAGTTACTTTTGAGCTCTATGTTGATGCAAAAACTTCCAATAGAAAATTAGAACAAGGAAAAGAATTAATAAGGGGGATTATTGAAGAACACGAAGGCGTAACACCGCACAGAATTGTCCTTTCTTCTTTTAATGGAAACTCTTGGACTTACAAAATTATTTATCATGTAGAAACAAGAAGCTATAAAAAATATGTAGCAGCCCACGAACACATTATTCTTTCTATTAGAAAAGCTTTTGATAAGAGTAAAATTAAGTTTGCTACAGATATTCATAAAATTATCCTTAAAGATGACTAATTATGGCAAAAAAGAAAAAGACAAAATTTAAAGACAATTCCACAAAAAGAGTGCGCATTAAAATCATTGGTATTGGCGGAGGCGGAGGAAACATTGTCAAAGAATTATCTAAGAAATTAAATTTTTCTAAAACAAGAGTTGAATTTATCGTAGTTAATACAGATAAGCAAGCTTTAAATACCTTGCCTGAAAACTTAAAGAAAGTCTCATTTGGTGAAGCAGAAACAAAAGGACTTGGAACTGGAAGAGATGTCTTGCTTGGGAAAAAAATAGCTGAAGCTGAAGTAGAAAAAGTTAAAACCATTTTTCTTGATGACAAAGACCTCTACATTGTAATTGCTTCGCTTGGAGGTGGCACAGGAACAGGTTTTGCTCCTGTTTTTTCAAAAGTTGCTAAAGAATTAAATGCAACTACTATTGGTATATTCACTCTTCCCTTTAATTTTGAAGGTAAGGGAAAAAGAAAAGAAGGCGACAAAGCCTTAAAAGAAGCTGAAAGCAGTCTTAACGCCTCTATTGTCATCCCAAATGAAAAGATATTTAAATTAGTTGAATTAAATACCCCGTTTAATGAAGCACTTGATGTTGTGAATAATCATTTAGCAGAATCACTGCAAGGACTTTTAAATACTATTTATTCGTCTGGCTTAATTAATATAGATTGGGCAGATATTAAAACCACAATCAAAGGAACAAACAAAAAAGCCTATTTAAACACAATGCAGGCTAAGCTAACAGATGACTTAAATGCTTTTACTAAGAAACTATTAAACAGTGATCTTGTTGTGTATGATTTTAAAGAATCAAGCAATGTCTTGTTTAATATTGAAGGAGGAAAGAAAATATCTATGCAAGAGCTAACCATAATCTCAGAGAAAATACATGACCTTGCAGAAAATGCTAAAATAATTTTTGGCTTAACTCAAAAACCAAAATTAAAAGATGAAATAATAGCCACTGTTTTAGCCACTGGGGGAATTAAACCTAAAGAAAAGAAAAAACCAAAAGAAAATATTGAAGATTTAAATGTTGATGTAAATAGAAGAAGTGGTATAGAAATTAAAAAGATAAAAGAAGAAAAGCTAAAAAAAGAAATGGAAGAAGAGGATTATTTTGAAATACCAACCTTTATAAGAAATAGAAAGAAAAATGAAAAGAGTTAAAAAGGCTATCTTTCCCATTGCAGGATTAGGAACAAGGTTTTTGCCACAATCAAAGGCAATACCAAAAGAATTGCTTCCCTTGGGAGATAAGCCCTTAATACACTATGCAGTAGAAGAAGCTGTTTTATCTCAAATAGAAAAAATACTTTTTATTCAAAGAAAAGGACAAAAAGGTGCTTTTGAATATTTTAAAAGAAATAAAGCCCTAGAAGAGATTTTAGAAGAGGAAAACAAGGAAAAAGAACTGCTTGCTTTAAAGGAAATAGAAAACCTTGCAAACAATGTTTTAATCACTGCCAAAACTCAACGAAAACCAATAGGCATTGCAAGCGCAATTTATCAAGCAAGAGACTTTGCCTTTAAAGAGCCTTGTGCAGTTTGTTTTAGTGACGACATAATTGATTCCAAAGTTCCTTGCTTGGAGCAACTTCAAGAGATTTTTTCAACTTGTGAAAGTCCTGTCCTTGCTTTAAAGAAAGTATCACCAGATAGAATTCCAAGCTATGGTATTGTAAAAGTAGAAAAAATAGCAAACAGATTCTATAAAATAAAGGGCACTTCTGAAAAACCAAAACTAGAAGATGCGCCTTCAAATCTTGCTATTGTAGGTAGAATGATTTTAACTGAAGATGTTTTTGACTTTCTAGGGAAAAATAGAGAAATGACAGCTAAAAATGTGTCCATATCTGTTGCCTTAGGAGAAATGGCAGAGCTTGGCAAAGCAATATATGGCTATGAAATAGAAGGGAATTGGCTTGAATGTGGAGACATTACTTCGTGGTATAAATCATTTGTA
>JAAZMU010000119.1 GCA_012798645.1 Patescibacteria group bacterium
ACTTCTTCTTTTTCTCCTGCAGAACATATTGCCAAAGGATATTTTGAGTTTAAAAATTCAATGATTTCTTTTGCGTAATAAGTGCATTTACTTTTTTTCTCTGAAAGTAATTTAACTACAATTTCCTTTCTTTTTTCTCTTATATCCCCCTCCTTAATATCTAAGTTAAATTCTTTGATTAGTTCTTTTTCTATTTGAGGCAGACCTTTTCCAGTAAATCTTTCAGAGAATTCTTTTAAAGGAATATTAATATTAAAAAAGTCAAAAGTCTTAAGTATGGATTCTTCTTGAATGCCATCATTTGAAACAAGTGTACCATCAAGATCAAATAAAATGCCTTTTATTTTCTTTAATTGCTTAATATTCATATTCTTATTATATAATTTTAGGAAATAAAAACAACACTTTATGCTAGTGTTGTTTTTACTGCTAATTATTTTCTTCTTTCTTCTTTAAAAGAAAAGTACACTATTAAAAGCGCAAGGACTATCAAGATAAGAATAGACCAAGGAACCCACCCTCCCGCCATAATGTTTGCAAAGAAAGATGCTTTTATTGAGTCGTCGTCAGTGTCATCTCCAAGAGGAGCTTTTTGTATGTTTACTGTATCTAAGAGTGGATTTAGATTATCAGCAGAGGCCTCAGTAATCAAAACCATTGAGCCTTCGCTTTCATACTCATTTAATGTTGCTGTGAAGTTTACTCTAAATATTTCATCCTTTTTTAGTTCTTTAATAAAGGCGTGTTCAAGAGAATCTAGTGAGCGATTTTCATTGTTTACAAATACATTTTTAATAGTTAAGTCAGGATTGATTAGATTTTTAACTATAATATTTTCTAGCTTATCTTTTCCTGTGTTTTTAACTTCAATTAAAAATTCTATATTATCCCCTGCTGATGCAGTAATGTTTTTTCTAAATTGGGTTTCATTTAAAGAGATGTTTCTTAAAGTGCTTTTTAGTGAAAATTCTTTTTCAACTTGCTTTGCAGCTGTTTGTGTTGTCGAGGTTTGGGGAATGTAGACAGGTGTTGTTGTAGTGGTAGTAGTTTTTGCTTTTGTTGAAATTACAATCTCTGCTGGAGTAGAATATATTCCGTCAGATGTTAACATCCATGCTCTATAACAATAGCTTGTGTTAGGAGCTAGTGATGCATCTTCAAAAGCTAAACCTTCGCCTAAATATATTGTGTCTGAAGTTTGGTCTGATATATCGGGGCAAATGTTTATATTCCTTCTAATTAAAATCTTGTTACCCCCTTCTCCTTTTTTCCATGAAAGAACTACATTTGTGTTATTTTTTAATTGTGCTGAAAAAGAAGCTGGTTTATCAGGAGTTGTAATAAATTTAGCAAGGTCTGAAGTTTTGGTTTTAAATGTTAAAGATCCCATTTGAATTTCTAATCCTACATAATGTGGTTTTCCTTTTTTAAGATTAATTAAAGGGTAAGAAAACTCGTCTCCTTTTTTTAAATTCTCAATCCATGTTGTCTGATTTTGAACTGTTTCATCTGTGCCCCAGATAAATCTTGCTTTACAGTTTTCATTTGTACATTCGCTAATTTTTGCGTATAGAGCAACTGCCCCATTATTGTTTTCTCTAACACTTGTAATTTCACCTAAAGCTGTTCCTGTACTAGTTAATACTTTTTTAGGGTTTACAGTAATTTTAATGCTGTCATTAGAATAATCAGACCCTGAGTTTACAGTTAAAGTACAAATATATGTTTCCTGATAAGTAGCTTCAGGAGCAATAAAGCTTGGAGTTGCTATGCTATAATTGTCAAGATTTATTCCTTTATCGCATGCCCAGGTATAAGTTAAGTTAGTACCGACTGAGTTTAAGCCGTTTAACCTTACAAAGTCTCCTGAGACAACTTCTTGATTGTTTCCTGCATTAGCTTTAATTGTTTTTTGTACTGCTTGACCCCCAATTAATGCAGAAATGATTAAATAGCCGTCATTAGGAGCATAGCCAGGATTTACTGTTCCAAGGTCAAATGTAGCAGTGTTTCCTGAAACAAAAACAGTAACATCATCTATTTGATAATTAGAGCCATCAAAGTTGTGATACCATTTAGCATTAGTTTTTAGGTTAATAGATTGTGCTTTGTTTAAGCTAAGGCTTACATTGGATGTATATGTATTAAAGCCTGAGGCAGATATTTGAGATTCAGCCTGAAAATTAGTAGAGCTTCCACTTGGAGTTATTTTTAATGTTGCTTTTGTATTGTTTGCTGAGATATTGCTTGGATTATGGTAGTATATTGAAAATTTTACTTCATCCCCTTCATTTATATTGCTTATTGATTTTTCCCAAAGAGAACTTCCTGAACTCTGTGTAGCATTACCTACTCTTAGAGGATGATCTAAGGCATTTGTATTAAAATTATTTGAAGTAGAAGAAGTACTTCCACTTACAGCTCCTTCAAAAACAATGTAGCCGTCATTAGGGGCATAGCCAGGAGCTACACTTCCTAAATTAA
>JAAZMU010000120.1 GCA_012798645.1 Patescibacteria group bacterium
GACACATTGGCTTGGGTGGAGATAAAAAAAGGCATTTTTTCTTTTTTTGCTATTTCAATCACTGCTAAGTCCCAAACTATAATAGCATCAACATTACCTTGCTTTGCTTTTTTAACTAATATTTCTGCTTTTTTAAGGTTGTTATTATAAATTACAGAATTAATAGTCATGTATGCTTTAAGTCCATAGCTATGACATTTTGAGGCAAACTTAGGTATATCTTCTAAACTCAGGCTGTTGGTTCTTGCTCTTAAACTTAGATCAGAGACACCAAAATAGACTGCATCAGCATAGTCTTTACATGCCTCTAGGCTGGCCCAATTTTTAATGGGGCTCATTACTTCTGGTTTTTTGTTTGATGACATTGTTTAATATTTTTTTAATATTTTCCATACTTTCATCATCTATAATAGATAATGAAAAAGCATTTTTAAATAGTTTAAGTTTCTCCTTAAGCTCTTTTTCAGAAATTGTGTCTGATTTTGAGAGGAAAATGTATTCTTGTTTTTCTAATATTTTTGGATTATGTTTTTTTAGTTCGTTTCTAATGATTTCGTAATCTTTTTTAGGATAGTTTGATTCTGAAGAAATTAAATGAAAAAGTACTTTAGTTCTTTCAATATGCCTTAAAAATTTAATGCCAAGCCCTTTTCCCACTGAGGCTCCTTTAATTAATCCTGGAATATCTGCTAAGATTAAATCATAGTAAACGCCAAGATGTGGTTCTAAGGTTGTGAAAGCATAATTAGAGACCTTAGAAGAAGCATTAGTTAATTCGTTTAAAAGGGTTGATTTTCCTACATTTGGAAGTCCAATAAGTCCAATGTCAGCTATTAGCTTAAGTTCAAGCCTAATATTAAAACTTTCACCTAAAAGTCCTTGCTGTGCACGCATAGGGCTTGTTTTAACAGATGATCTAAAATAATGATTCCCCTTGCCACCTTGTCCACCCTTAGCAATTAGAATTTCATCATTTATTCTGGTGATTTCTTTTTTTTGCCCAGTAGATAGATTATGGATTAAAGTTCCAATTGGTATTTTTAAAATAATGTTCTTTCCAGTAGCACCATCTTTTAACTTTCCCATTCCGTTTTTTCCATTTCCTGCTTTAATCTCTTTTTGATATCTGAATTGTTTTAGAGCGCTTAAATTAGCTACCCCTTTTAGGTAAATGTTGCCACCATTGCCACCATTGCCACCAGTAGGACCTTGCCCCATTTTGGTTTTGTCAAAAGCAATTGCTCCACTCCCCCCCTTACCAGCCGTTACTTTGATTGTGACATCATCTATTAGCATATTTTAATTAAATCATATCTAGGGGCTAAAATCAAATAGATTTATTAGAGTTTCCTTTTTTTCTTAGAATGATGTAGATAAGAGAGAGAATAATGATAACTAAAGCAAGAATTAGCCAGGATTTACATTGCTCTTTTATTTTAATAATTAGCGATGCCTTTGCATTATCTCCATTATTTAACTTAATTATTTTAACGCTTTCTCCAAGACTTTTTGTTTTGTTAGAGTAAGCATCAGTTAGCAAAACAATTTCTTTATCTTTAATTTGTGCATCAATTACACCAAAGAATCTAATTTTAACAGTTTGATGAGGGTCTAGCTCTTCAATAAAGACACGCTCTAATGCTTCTTCAGAGCAAATTACATTATTAATAGAGACATTTTTAAATTCTTTTATACCATTTTTAATTGTGTTTAATATGAGAATATCTTCAATAGAAGCATTTCCTTTGTTTTCAAGTTCAATGTAAAATTCTACAATTTCGTTTGGTTTTGCTTCA
>JAAZMU010000121.1 GCA_012798645.1 Patescibacteria group bacterium
ACCAGTGACTTTTGGGGAAAGACAAACCGAAGTATTTCTAGGATATGAGGGGAAAGAAGATAAGAATTATTCTGAAGAAACAGCTAAGAGGATTGACGTAGAAGTTAAAAGTATTATATTAGAAGCAGAGGAGATGGCAAAGAATATTTTGATGAAGTATAAGGAGGTTTTAGAAAGAGTAACAAAAGAACTAATTAAAAAAGAAACGCTTGAAAGAGAAGAGTATGAAAAACTCTTAGTAGTTTAGCGCGTGTAGCTCAGCTGGTGAGAGCGCAGGTCTTATAAACCTGAGGTCGTGGGTTCGAGTCCCACCTCGCGCACTTTATGGCACAAGAAATTCAAAGACCAAAAGTTGGTGTGGCGGTAATGATTTTAAAAGAGGGCAAAGTTTTACTAGGCAAGCGGAAAGGTTCTCATGGCGAGGGCGAGTTTGCTTTTCCAGGTGGACATTTGGAGTATATGGAATCATTTGAGGAATGTATAAAAAGAGAAATTGCAGAAGAGTGTGGAATTGAAATTAAAAATATTAGGTTTCAGTGTTTGGTCAATCTTATAGAATATGCTCCTAAACATTTTGTACACATTGGACTTGTGGCTGACTTTAAAAGTGGTGAGCCTAGGGTTTTAGAGCCAGATAAGTCTGAGTCTTGGTTATTCTATGATATGGACAATCTTCCTACTCCGCTTTTTAAAACATGTAAATTATCAATTGATAGTTATAAGGAGGGGAGAGCTTGTTTTGTTGTTCCTGATATGAAGACTGTGTAGCTAGAAACCTATATGGTTTTATGCTAGAATGTGTGTATGAAAAATAATAGTGTTTTTAACATTTTAAGGATGTTTGTTGTAATTGCTATTTTAATTTGTGCAGTGATTGCTGTTTTTTTAATATTAGATATTTCTGCTTTACACGAATTAAAAGAGGCTTTAACAAAAGCATTACTTGTTATTGCCACATTGGCTACAGCTTCGCTTTTTACAATGTATGTTTTAAGGTTGAAGAAATAGTTTGTAGGAGTTTGTAGTGGTGGTTTTGTTGTTGCACAATATCATATGGATCTTGTGCAACACATGTTGAGGCAACATGATAATGTCATAGTACAAGCAAAATAGAAATGTCATAGTAACCCTTTTTGAGGTATAAGGTAATTATTAAAATAATTACTTAAAAATATGTCTCAAAAAGAAATAATAACTATGACAAAACAAGAATTAGAAAGATTAACTATTGTCAATAATTTAATCAAAGGAATAATCAATGGGACAGAAGCATCAAAGCAATTAAGATTAAGTGTGAGGCAGGTTAAAAGAATTAAAGCACGCGTAATTAAGCTAGGCTCCAAGGGGGTCATACATAAAAGCAGAGGTAGGCAAGGCAACAGGAAGTTCTCTCAAGACTTCAAGGACAAAGTAGGGCGTTTACTCAAGACAAAGTACTACTACTTTACCCCCCTCATGGCTACTGAGCATCTTCTTGTTGAGTATAATGTGAAGCTCTCCAAAGAAACAATAAGGAAGTGGATGACTGAACAAGGTCTATGGAAAGTTAAGCAAAGAAAACAAAGAGAAGTATACAGATCCCAAAGAAAAAGAAAAGACCATTACGGAGAAATGCAACAGTTTGATGGATCTTACCACAAATGGATCCACGGATTAGATGAAGAGCAATGCCTCTTAGCCTCAATAGACGATGCCACAGGAAAGATAACCCATGCTCACTTTGAGAAAAATGAAGGAGTGATCGCAGTCTTTAAGTTTTGGAAGAAATACATTGAAATCAATGGCAAGCCCCTTTCCATCTACTTAGACAAGTTTAGCACATACAAAGTTAATCATAAGAATGCAGAAGACAATAAAGACCTCATCACCCAATTTGAAAGAGCAACCCAAGAGCTAGACATTACCTTAATCAGAGCTAACAGCCCCCAAGCCAAAGGAAGAATAGAAAGATTATGGAAAACCCTTCAAACAAGATTAATCATTGAAATGAGGCATCAGAAGATAAAAAATGTAAAGGAGGCTAATCTATTCCTTAAAAAAGTATTCATTCCTTGGTTTAATAGTATTCATGCTGTTGTTCCTAAAAGCAAGGCAGATTTACACAGAGATAATAGACTGGATTTAGCTGAAGTATTTTCCATAAAAAAGGAAAGGTATGTTGGTAATGACTTTGTTGTGAGGTATAAGAACAAGTATTATCAATTAAAAGAAGAGCAGCCAGTTACTGTTCTTAAGAAAAGCAAGGTGATCGTAGAAACAAGCATAGAAGGAGGAATAAGGGTAAGGCAAAAAGGAAAGTACTTAAACTTCTTTGTTTTACCTTCAAAACCAAAAAAGGAAATAGAGGCAAGGTGCATCGCTTTAACAAGAAAGAAATCAAGCTGGAAGCCTCCCCAAGATCACCCTTGGAGAAGGTGGAGAAATAAGGTGGAGAAATAAGAAGGTATGACATTTCTAAATTGCTCGGCGGTATGACATTTCTAAATTGCCTTTACAGATCTTGTGCAACACATTGACTTATTCATTGAAATACAATATACTAAACGAGTAAAGTTATACAGCTCTTTAGGGCGTATAGCTCAGTTGGTTAGAGTGTCACGTTGACATCGTGAAGGTCTCCTGTTCGAATCAGGATACGCCCACAGATTAAATAATTAAATTTGTAGATATGGCAGAAGAAAATAAAGAAAATAAAAAAGAAGAAACTCCTTTAAAAGAAAAGGAGGATTTTATTGAAACACAATTAAGAGATAATATTCCTGAGATTAGAGCAGGAGATATAGTGAGAGTGCACCAAAAGATTGTTGATAAGA
>JAAZMU010000026.1 GCA_012798645.1 Patescibacteria group bacterium
GTTTGTTCAAAGTAATTGTGAAGAAATAAAGGAGATTATAAAGCATGATATAGAGATAGTTGCCTCTAATATTGGGGCGCCTTTATGGGACATTCCTTATGACGAACAAAAGCAAAGAATACTTGAAATGAAAGAGGGTATCGAAGCTTGCACTAATGTACCCATCAGAATCATCTCCTCCACCTATATGGCCTCAGATACAACTACTGTTAAGGTAGCAGAAGAATTAGGCATTCCCTTTATCACTGCAAGAGGGACAACAGACACAAAAGCCACCATCTATAGCGTAGAAGATCACCCAGGCGTTAAAATATTATCTGTTTCAAACATTCCAAAAGTAGAATACAAGTACGGCTCTCTTTGTGATTATTCCTACTATGAAAGAAATGGCTCTCCTGAAGATATGTGGCAAGAGCTTCAAAGATCCCTTGAACCTTTAACCTCAAAAGAAAAGCAAAGATATGGTGAATATCATAAAATCACACCCGTGAGTCACACAAACATTGGAGGCTATTTAAAACCATGGATGGATATGTGGATTGATTTCTGGGATAGTGAAGCAGACAAAATAGAGTGGGTAGGGTTAGATGAGTTTATGGAAGACAATGACTGGGAACTTCCTTTGTGGCAAATTCCATTAAACAAAAACAATCCTTACACTCCTGAAAAGATTAGACCTGCAGTCTCTTATGACGATATTGAAAAGATTCACAACCCTTGCTTAGTAGAAGACATTGGAAACCCTGACAGAGAAGAAACTATTTATGAAGAAAAAGAAGCTTTTAGCGTAGGAAACAAAATGATGATGTTCCATAATGGGCAAGGAGATATGTGCCTTGAAATGCTTGAATTTCTTGAAGAAATAGATTATCCAATAGAAGAATATCTTGACACTGATCCAGGATTTAGAGAAAAGCTTGATAGTCTTTTAAATGAATTTAGTAGTAGTGAAGGCATTCATCCTTTATTCAACTACTATCCCATTACCTTTATTAAAACCAGAGCCTTTTCTGGCTTTAATGAAAGCATCGGAAATGAGATTTTAAAAGAAATTGAAAAATGACTTTTAAAGAAAAAGTATACAATGTGGTTAAACAAATTAAAAAAGGCAAAGTCCTAACCTATAAGCAAGTTGCCGAGAAAATAGGGCACCCAAAAAGCTATCGTGCAGTAGGCAATGTTTTAAGTAAAAATACTGATAAGAACATTCCCTGCCATAGAGTAATAAGGTCTGATAATAAAATCGGAGGATATAATAAAGGGACTTTAGCCAAACAAAAATTACTTCAAAAAGAAGGATTTAATTTAATATGCCCCAAAACCTCTTAATCATATTTGCCATTCTTTTAATCATAGGGAACGCTCCAAGCAATCATGAAGCAGATTGCCTAAATAGCTCTGGAAAATGGACAAAAGAATACAACGAGTGCGAATTTATTAAAAAAGCATGGTGCGATGCTCGAGGAGGCACTTTCATTGAATGCGCCTCTGCCTGTAGGCACGCCCCCAAAAGTCAGATGTGCATTACTCTTTGCGTACCTGTTTGTAAATTAAAATAATATGCTTTATTCAATTGCTTTAGGAATCGTCATTAAAAACAACAAAATCCTTTTGCTTAAAAGAACCAAAGGAGATTTTATTGATCTTTTAGCCATCCCGGGTGGTAAGATTGAAGCAAATGAACACGTTAAAGACGCCACCATAAGGGAGATAAAAGAAGAAACAGGAATTGAATCAGACTTTAAAGAATATTTAGGCTGTGTTTCAGAAATTCTAATTGAAAACAATGAAATCACTGCTAACTTTATTCTTCATTTATGCGCGCTTACTCCCAAAACAAAACTTAAAAAACATGCAAAATGGTATGATTTAAACTCTTTAGATAAAGTAAAACAAGAAATTATTCCCTCTGATTACAAAATGATTGAAAACTTTGTTTTAAATAAAAACAAGCATTATTATGATTGTGTTGAAGAAAAAATAGGAAATAAATACTATATTAGGAAATTTCTCTAAATAAGCTAATTACATACACATTTCTATTTTCAAACTTTTTCAAAATATCTTGATTAGGATATTTTTTCATTAAAAGCAAAACATTTTTTAAATCACTATTAAGCGGTAATTTAGTAAACTTAGATAAATCTTCTGCAATTCCTTTAACCTCGCTTTCATAGCAAATCGTAAAACTACTATTTAATTCAAAAGAAATATTTTTTAAATAAGTTGTTATTAAATAGGAAAAATATACATTCAACCCCGCTAATTTCTTTGCCCTATAATAAACTTTTTGCGCAAGTCTTTGCTTTTCATTTAAAATTGTAAATACAGCCCTTATATTACGAGGACAACTATCACATCTTAATCTATATTTAACAGGCTTCTTAAAACAGGCACAATAGTTTATCTGATTTAATTCAATAAGAGATAAACAATCCTCACAAAGATAAGTACCTTCGCGTTTGCAACGTATACATTTCTTAGGGAAAAACA
>JAAZMU010000027.1 GCA_012798645.1 Patescibacteria group bacterium
GCAACTTGTCTTTGATGTTTAGAACAAAGCTTTGTTCTTTTTTGACTTTTAATTTTTTGTGATTTTGAAATATAATTTGAAAGGATCGCTGTATCCTTAAATTCAATTTCTTTAATGTTTTTTTTACAAAAATAGCAGTTATTCATAATTTTTAAAATGGTATGTCTTTAATATCAATCTCATCTTCATCAATCACAGGAAGCTCTTCTTCTCTCTCCTCTGTTTTCTTCCCTGGCACTTGAGAGGAAGCTCTAGGTCCTAATTGTACATTTTCTGCAATTACTTCAGATATGTATCTTTTTCTGCCCTCTTTGTCCTCATATGAGCGGTTTTGTATTCTTCCCTCAATCAAAAGAACACTTCCTTTTGACGAATATGAATTAACAACATCAGCTAATCTTTCCCACAAAACAACACTGTGAAATGTGGCTTCTTCTCTTTTAGACCCATCTTGTCCTTTCCAATACCTATTTGTGGCAAGGGATATCTTGCACACTTTTCTTCCTGTTTGAGTGGTTAGCATCTCAATGTCTGATGCCACTCTCCCTATTAAAAAAACTTTGTTTAGATTCATAGCTTTATTCTTCTTTTAATAATTCTTCTACTTTTTGATCTACTTTTTCTAAGTTTACCTTTTGATTATCTTTCTTAGACTCTTGTTTAGGTCTTTTTTTAGAAAGTATTAAATATCTTAAAATCTCTTTTTTTTCTTTAAGAATCTTTTCAACACTTTTTAGATCATCTTTAATAGAGAAAAAGAAAACAGTCAGCCACGCCTCAGTCTCTTTTTTAATTGGATAAGCTAATCTTCTTAATTTAAATTCCACCTCACTTTCAGGTTCTCCCAAGTCTTTAAGTTGCACTAAAAGCTCCTCTAAAAAAGAGGAAAGCTTATCTTCCTTTAAGCTTGGTGTTAATAGTAGGTTGAATTCGTAATATTTTGTGTTCATATATGCTTAGAATATAGCAAGTTTATTGTATTTGGTCAAGTATTTTGCTATAATTATTCAATATGAGAAAATCATACACTTTAATAGAAGTACTTGTTGTCATCTCCATTCTTTTTTTTCTTGCTACGATTGTTTTTTTTAATATGCAAAACGCACGAGAAAGAGAAGACAGAATGAAAGCATTAACTTTTTCAAGTGAATTTAAAAGTAGAAACGCGAGCTTCTTAGTTTCTGAATGGACATTTGATGGTCCTACAAGTGAAAATGAATCAGCCACAGACATAGATGTAAGAGACTCATGGGGAGACAATCACGGAAAAGCAGGCACTAACATTACTGTTAAAGACAAAGAAGATTGTGTCTTAGGAAAGTGCCTAGAATTCAATCAAGACCAGATTGAAATTGAATACAACTACAATGTAGAGGAAGTCGCCTTAGAAGCCTGGTTTTATTTTAATGAGTATAAAAACACAAACATATTAGGCATTCCCTCTGCTTTTATCTTTTGTCAAGAAAATGATCAATTCTTCTTTAAAGTAGGAGATAAAGACATTAGTTTTTCAGTCCCTTTAAAAGAATGGACACTTTTAACCTTAGTTTATAAAAACAACACCCTCACGGTTTACAGGAACGGAAAGTTTTTAAAAGAAGAGCAAGCCTCAACCTCTATATCAAACACAGAAAAGAAATTCATCATAGGAAACATTGATGGAAGAATAGACAATGTAAGATTTTATAAATTTAAAAAAGAAAATGAGTAATATTTTTAAGGCATACGACATCAGAGGAGTCTATAAAAAAGAAATAACCAAGGAAACTGCCTACAATCTAGGAAGAGCCTTTGTTCTTTTCTTAAAAAAAGAACACCCTAAAATAGTAGTAGGCAGAGACTTTAGAGCTTCATCTCCTCAATTATTTAACTCTTTAAAAGAAGGCATCCTTGCAGAAAAAGGAATATTATATGACATTGAGCTTTCAACCACTCCAATGCTCTACTTTGCAAGTTGCTTTCTTAAAACAGACGGAGGCATCATGATTACTGCAAGCCACAATCCAAAAGAATATAATGGATTTAAAATTGTAGGCAAGAATGCTTCCCCTATATCAGAAAAAACAGGACTTTTAGAAATCAAACATATTTTTGATAATCTCCCTCAAAAAGAAAACAGTCTTAAAGCAGAATACATCAAGCACATCACAAAAGACTTTAATTTAAAAGACTTTAATTTTAAAATAGGAATTGATACTGCTAACTCAGTTTCTGGTATTTTAATTGATGACTTATTTAAAAAAACAAACCTAAAAGTTTATCATATTAATAAGGAATTAGACCCTGATTTTCCAAGTCATGACCCAGACCCTCTTCAAGAGAAAAACCTAGAGCAATTATCAGACCTCATAAAAAAAGAAAGCCTAGATTTAGGCGTTGCTTTTGATGGAGACGGGGATAGAATTGTATTTTTAGATGAGCAAGGCAAGATAATTTCTTCAGATATTGTCTTAGCCATCATAGGGGATCTTTTAAAAGAAAAAGTATTATACGACCTTAGATGCTCAAACATCATAAATGAAGTTATGGAGGGTAATACAGAAGTAAGCCGAGTGGGGCATTCCTTTATCAAGCAAATTATGAAAGAAAAAAACATTTATCTTGGAGGAGAATATTCAGGTCATTTTTATTTAAATAATAAACACTGCTACGAAGCTCCTTTTTTCATTCTTTTCAAGCTTTTAGAGCAAATGCAAATAGCCTCTAAAAAACTATCAGAAATTGCCAAGCCCTATCAAAAATATTTTCATTCAGGAGAAATTAACTTTAAAGTAGATAATACCAATCAAGTCATTAAAAGAATTAAAGAAAAATACAAGCACGGGAAAATAACGCAAGTGGATGGAATTAGAATAGATTTTAATGACTTTTGGTTTCTTTTAAGAGCTTCAAACACAGAACCTGTTTTAAGGCTTATCATTGAAGCTAAAACAAAAGAATTACTTGAAGCCAAGCTAAAGGAAATTAAGGCTTTAATCTAAACCCATTTTCTTTCTCACCTCTTTTATAGTCAAACTCGCTTTTTCTTGTGCTCTTTTTTTTCCCTTATCAAGTACATCTAACACATAATCTGGATGATTTAAATATTCGTTGTATTTCTTTTTAAAATCTCTTAATTTTAAAACAAGAAGCTCTCCTAAGTCTTTTTTAAACTCAGCATAGCTTTTGTCCTTGTATTCTTTTTCAATTAAAGCAATAGCTTTATCTGAAAAAGCAGAGTATATAGATAAAAGATTAGATATTCCTTTTTTATGCTCAGCATCAAACTTAATGATTTTTTCTGTATCTGTTTTTGCTCCCATTATTTTCTTAATAATCTCTTCTTCTTTATCCTTAAGAAATATACATGCTTTAGGGTCTCCTGTTTTAGACATTTTTTTTGTAGGATCCTTTAAAGACATAATCTTTGCCTGGTTTTTAGAAACAAGTATTTCTGGTAAAACAAATGTTTCTCCAAATTGTTTATTAAATTTAAGCGCAATATCCCTTGTAAATTCAATATGTTGTTTTTGGTCTTGTCCTACTGGTACTTTTTCACTTTTGTAAAGCAAAATATCTGCCGCCATTAAAACTGGATAATTTAAAAGCCCTGCATTTATATACTCTTTATGTTCTTTTGACTTGTCTTTAAACTGCGTCATTCGCTGAAGCAAAGAAACTGGAACAATTGTGTTTATAAGCCAAGCTAGCTCTGTATGTTCTTTAACTTCTGATTGTATAAAAAGCGAATCTATTCCTAGGGCTAAATAAGTAGAGGCAAGACTTAAAATGTTCTTTCTTAATGTTTTAGGATTATAGGGTGTTGTAATCGCATGTAAATCAGCAATGCAAAAATAGCATTCATTTTTATCCTGAAGAAAAAGCCATTCCTTGATTGAGCCTAAATAGTTTCCAATATGTATTTCGCCTGTTGGGCGGATTGCACTAAATATTCGCATTATACTTCAATGATTACTGGTAATACCATGGGACGTCTTTGCGTCTTTAAAAACAAGAATTCCCCAATATCATCCCTTACTTTATCCTTCATATAGGTCCAGTTTACAATTCTGCCTGAACCAGTTGCTTCTTCAATCACATCAATCACTCTTTTTCTTGTTTCTTTTAAAAGCTCTTGAGATTCTTTTAAATAAACAAAACCTCTTGATATAATGTCAGGCGATGTTTGTACCTTGCCTGTTTTTTTATTCACTATTGCAATTACCACAAATATACCA
>JAAZMU010000028.1 GCA_012798645.1 Patescibacteria group bacterium
ATAACAAGAACAAAAAAACTAACCAATGTAATTGAAAAAATTAAAGGACAAAGCAATGAATCTAAAAAACTTGAATAAAATACTTGAAAAAGAACCAGATTTTAGAAAAAAACAAATTGAAAAATTAATTTATCAAAAGGCAATTGAAGATTGGAATAATGCCACAGAACTTCCCTTAAATTTAAGAAAAGAACTTAGTGAAAAAACCTCTTTAAAAATTAAAGCTAAGCTAGTGAAAAGCAAAGATGCTGAAAAAGCTTTAATAAGGTTAAATGATAACTATCAAACAGAAACTGTTTTAATGAAGCACAACAAAGGAAATACTGTTTGTGTTTCTTCTCAAGTTGGGTGTGCTTTAGGATGCAAATTTTGTGCAACTGCAAAAATAGGACTCAAAAGAAATCTTGAAACAGAAGAAATCCTAGAACAAGTTCTTTTGTTTAAAAGAAATTACAAAATAAGGAATGTTGTCTTTATGGGAATGGGAGAACCATTCTTAAACTATGAAAATGTCTTAAGCGTAATTAAAATAATAAATAGTAAAAATGCTTTTAACATTGGTGCAAGACGAATCTCCATTTCAACCGCAGGAATAGTTGAGGGTATTGAAAAATTAAGCAATGAAAAATTAAAAATTAATTTAGCAATTTCGCTTCACGCAGGGAATAATAAATTAAGAGAAAGACTAATGCCTATTTCAAAAAAATACCCCCTTGAACTTGTCTTAAAAACAGTTAATACTTACATCAAAAAAACTAAAAGGAAAGTAATGTTTGAATATGCTTTAATGAAAAATGTTAATGACTCTCTTAAAGATGCTAAAGAACTTTCAAAAATTATGAACCACCCCCTTTATATGGTAAACCTCATAAAATACAATGATACAAAAGAATTTAAAGCACCCTCAAAAGAAAGAATTAAAGAATTTAAAGACTTTCTTAAAAACCAAGGAATAAACACTACTGAAAGATATAGGTTTGGGAGAGATATCTGGGCAGGCTGTGGTCAACTTTGCCTTAAAAAATAATACATGCTAATATATTAAATAATATGGATGAAAAAATACAAAAACTAATCAAAGAATATAAAGTTTATGCTGAAGAAAATGGATTTAAATTAAATCCTAACGAAAAGATTGTAGAGAATATAGTAAAAATGCTTCTTAAAAACGAAGAAAACTTTGGCGCAAGATATTGCCCCTGCAGGAGAATAACCCAAGACAAAGAAAAAGACAAAGAAATCATTTGCCCCTGTATATTTCATTTAAACGAAATTAAAAACCAAGGACAATGCCATTGTCTTTTATTTGTTAAAAAATAATTATGAGAATTTTACTTAAATTAACTGGCGAATTATTTGGAACAAAAGATAATCTAATCTCTCTTTTAAATACGAAAAAGGTTGCTCAAGAAATTATTGAATTAAAAAGTAAAGAGATTGAACTAGGAATAGTTGTTGGTGGGGGAAACATATTTAGAGGAAGGGAAGTCGGCACTGAAAAATTTGATAAAGTTTCTGCGGACTATATAGGAATGCTTGCCACAATAATTAATGGTCTTGCCTTACAAGAATCGCTTAAAAATTTAGGAGCAAAAGCAAAAATGCTAACCGCAATTCCTATGCCAAAAATTGGCGAATCTTTTACCAAAGCAAAAGCTTTAAACTACCTCAACAAAAATAATATTGTTATTTTTGCAGGAGGAACAGGAAATCCTTTTTTTACAACAGATTCTGCATCAGCCCTAAGAGCATGTGAGATAAATGCAGACTACATATTAAAAGCAACTAATGTTAATGGTGTTTATAATAAAGACCCTAATTTAAACAAAGACGCAAAAATGTTTAAAACGATTTCTTTTGAAGAAGCTATACAAAAAAACTTAAAAATTATGGATTCCACTGCTTTTACATTATGTAAAGATAATAACATTCCTATTATTGTTTTTAACATTAAATACTTAAATAAAATAAATAGTATATTGGAAAATAAAATTGGAACCTTAGTAAAATGAGTAATTATTACACCGCAAGAAAAACATCTGGATTATTTAACCCTAAATCAGAACTACCTTTTAAAGTAAGTAGGTCTAAAATAGACTTATTTATTGAGTGTCCTCAATGCTTTTATATGGATAGAAGGCTTGGAGTTGGAAGACCTCCTGGATTTCCTTTTTCTTTAAACAATGCAGTTGATACTCTGCTTAAAAAAGAATTTGACCTTTTAAGAAAAGACTCTGAACCTCATCCTTTATTTAAAGAATTCGGCATAGATGCTGTTCCTTTTTATTGCGATAAATTAGATGACTACAGAAATCCATTTGTGGGCATACAATACTTACACAAGCCAACTAATCTTTTAATATTTGGCGGTGTTGATGATTTATGGATAAATCCAAACAAAGAAATCATAATTGTAGATTACAAGGCAACAGCCAAGCAAGGAGAGGTTAACCTAGACGCTGAATGGCAAAATGCCTATAAAAGACAAATAGAAGTTTATCAATGGCTTGTAAGAAATAATGGTTTTGAAGTTTCAAACATAGGCTATTTTGTTTATTGTAATGGCGACATTGGACAAGATAAATTCGACGCAAAGCTAGACTTTAAAATAAAAATCATCCCCTATACTGGAGATGATTCCTGGATAGAACCTAAATTGCTTGAAATCAAAGAATGTTTAATAAAAGATGAAATTCCTGAAATGAATTCTAGTTGTGATTATTGCAACTACAGAAAAGAAGCCGTACTGGCAAAAATTAGATTCGAAAAAAATGTACAAAAAAATATTAGAAAATAATGTTTTTACTGTTTCCGAATACATTGAATTTTTAAATAATGTTCTCTCTAATTGTA
>JAAZMU010000029.1 GCA_012798645.1 Patescibacteria group bacterium
CCCTATTATTACAATAACTACGAGTAGCTCTATTAAAGTAAAGGAACTATTCTTTTTTAGTGTTTTGTTCATATTCTTTATTGTTAACTTATTATTTATTATTTAATTATTATTATACCTCACTTAAAAAAAAGTGCAACAGTGTGTATAATGCCACCTGTTTTGCACTTTTGAAAGCTAATTAATGAATCAATATTTACTTGATTATGTGCTTGGTTTTCTAGTTACCTTTTGTCTTTTCATTGGTTTTATCCTTCCTGAATGATATATCTTTTGAGGAAAGGTTCTCATTTTGTGAGGATCAGCAGAGATAATCCTTGCAATGGTTCTTGGCTTAGGACATTGAAGCTTGTTTTCTTTGCAGTACTTTTCTAAGATAGGGAATATCTTTTCTGCTCCAAGATTAGGATGTTCTTCTCTTAATTGTTTAATTTTCATCCTGATCTCAAATGACCAAAGTCTTTGTTTTTTTGTCTTAAGAGTAGTCTTGATTGGATTTAAATGTTTTTAATCTAACTGCCTAATTTCTTCTTCAATGAATAAATCTAATTCTCCATCTAAAACAGCATCCGTGTTTGAGGTTTCTACCCCAGTTCTCAAGTCTTTTACCATTTTGTAGGGGTGGAGGACGTACGACCTGATTTGATTGCCCCAACCTGCTGAGACTTGCTCGCCTTTTTCTTTTGCTATTTCTTGTTTTCTTTTTTCTTCTTCTAAGATATGGAGTTTTGATAAAAGCATATGCATTGCTTTTTCTTTGTTTGCTCCTTGTGACCTTTCAGCTTGACAAGAAACAACAAGACCGGTTTTAAGGTGAGTTAGTCTCACCGCAGAATCTCTTTTGTTAACATATTGCCCGCCTGGACCAGAAGCCCTGAAATAGTCAATTTTTAGGTCTTCGGGTTTGATTTGAAGATCTGATTCTTTGATAATAGGAGTGAGGTCAACTTTAGCAAAAGAAGTGTGTCTTAAGTTTTGAGCAGAAAAAGGAGAGAGTCTTACCAACCGATGTACACCTGCTTCTCTTCTTAAATAGCCGTAGGCATATTCCCCTTTTACTTCAAGCGAAACTGATTTAATACCTTCGTTTCCTTCCCCTTTAAGCTCGTATAAGATGACGGCTTTGAAGCCTTTTTTTTCAAAGTAGCGTTGATACATTCTTAAAAGCATTAAAGCCCAATCCTCTGCTTCTTTACCTCCTGCTCCTGCCATAATGCTAAAGATGGCGTTTTCCTGGTCATACTTTTCATTAAAGCTAAGCTCTATTTCTTTTTTTTTGAGTTTAATTTGAAGTGCTTTGAACTTGTTTGAAAACTCTTGTTTAAGATCATTTCCATCTAAAAGAGAGAAAAACTCTTTGAGGTCTTGGAGTTCTTTTAGGAATGTTTCAATTGTTTCTACTTCCTCTTTAGCTTGTTTTAAGGCGGTAATAATCTCCTTGTTAGACCAAAAAGCAGGAGTTTCTACTTTTTTTTGAAGCTCCTTGATTCTTGTTTTTGTTTCTTCAATGTTTAGCTTTTCTTTTAAGAAAAGGATTCTGTTTTCTAATTCAATTAAGTCTTTTTCCTCAATTTCCATAACTGTTTACGACACAGATGACCTCGCTCCATGTTTTGGCTTTGCAATCCAAAGGGTAGTTGCTACAATCTTCTTTAC
>JAAZMU010000003.1 GCA_012798645.1 Patescibacteria group bacterium
AAAAGTAAGTTAGGTGGTAAAAGCAATGAGTTTAAATTGTTTAAAGCAGGGCATTCTTTTGATGGAGTAGAAGAGGAGTTGGTTTGTCAAATTAAAGCTTGGGTTGGTAGGATTGTTTAAGGTATGGGGTGTTTTGATCTAGTTTTAGACTATTGACAAAAATTAAATTGTGCTATACTGAAATTAGTTATATGGATAATCATATAATATTTTATTAATAATTATGAACAAAGAAAAGATATATAGTGATAAATTCAAGAACCTCGTTTTATATATTCTTTCAAAAGATAGTTATAGAGACGATGGTATAAAAAAATTAAATAAAATTTTGTATTTTATTGATTTTTATTACTATAGAGAGCATAAAAAGTTCATTTCTGATGTGAAATATGCTAAAGCAGGAAGGGGTCCAATTATTGATAATTATAGGGAAATATTTGGACAAATGGTAAAAGATGGCTTCTTGAAGAGAAACGAGAATTATGGACAGATAAATCATGAAGCGAGGGCTGTTGTTGATATTTCTGATTTTACTCCAGAAGAAATAGATCATATTAATAATGTTTTAGAAAAATATGGGAAACTTTCTTCTATTGAATTAGAAAGTATATCCCATGAACAACAACCTTGGGTGTTAACAGAAAAGAGCGGAGAGATTATTGACCCAGACTTAGCTCTTCTTATTGATGATGGATTAGCTAATACAACGGAAATTGTTAGCGAAGACTTAAAAGATGAAGTAATAGAATTAGTTAATAGACTGTGATATATGGGTTTTGTAAGGGTGGAAATTATAGCTTCTTTAAAAAGAGAAATAGAGAATGGCGATAATATAACAAAGAAATTATTTTACAAACAAAAAAGATTTATGGAAATTAATCCAAATTATCCTTCGCTTGGCAAAACTAAACTCGAGAATGTAAAGGATAAATATGGTAATGGGTTATTCGAAGTAAGATTAGATGGAAAAAGACGGATAATTTGTTTAGAAAAAAAAGAGAATACACATTATATTTGGTTAAAAATTTGTAGTCATGATGAAATTAAAAGAAAAAATGTTATATTTGCAGACGGAGAGTATGATTAAAAAACGCCCTTTCAAAGGGGGTGTTTTTAAATGGGGTGCCATTGTGGAGAATGTTAGAAATGTATTTGTAGAAAAGAATAATACTTCAATATATATTCCAAAGCTTTAATTTGGTTTATCCCTATCTCTGTCCACATTATATTTAAAAAAAGAACTGACTTTTTATTTATATATAAGTGGATAAAAGTTTGCTACTTGCGGTGGCTTTTTCTATATTTTTGATGGTGGAAAGAGTATTCTTAGGAAGATGAAGAATGGTTGGCAACGGGGAAACATCTTATTGTAGTGCTTTCCAGCACAACATGAGCCTCAAATAAATTAAAGTGCACAGTATGTTCCTGAACCTGTGTAGTTTTTAGGTATGACATTTCTATTTTGCTCTTATACTCCTTTTGTACTTAAAACATATTTATTTCAGGCTCATGTTGTATTGTACAAGACTTGTATTTGACCTTTGATTTGCAAATGAGTAAAATATAAACAATGGCAAAATTCTTTATTTTTATTGATGAAACTGGAAACAATGATCAGGAGAATTTTTTTGGACTGGGCTGTCTTCTTGTTCCTGTAGAGAATATAGGGGAGTATTATGAAATTTTAAATAAGCAATTTAGTAAAATTGTGCTCCAAATAAAGGAAAAAGAGAAATTTTTGGAAAAAGAATTGCCCAAAGATGATTTGCTAAAATTCCTTAAAGGGAGGAGGTATCCTTATGAAATTAAATTTAAGAATATTAATGCCAATATTAGAGAACAGTATAAGTGGATTTTAAGTAAATATTTTAAATTTGAAAGTGTTAAGTTTTGTGGACTAATTATTGATAAAGAAAAATATCCTAATCCAAAAGGAATGACACATTTTGATATTTATATTAATCGGTTGGTAATGCTATTAAAAAATAATGTTAGCGATAAAGATGAGTTCGTAGTTTTATCAGATAATATATCTATTCCTAGGGGAAGGAATTATGAAAAAGAATTATTAATTAAATTGAATAGGAGTAATAAAAAATGTTTTGGTGTGCATAGAATAAATTCACACTCAAATTTATTTTTACAAATGGTAGATTTACTTATAGGCGGAATTGCTTATGATTTTAAAGATAAGAATGAAAGAAGTGAGCATAAAAATGATATATTAACTTATATTAAGAGAAAAACTGGTATTGGTGATTTTACAAATAATGTAACAAAAGACAATCCTAATTATTTCTCTGTGTGGATTTATCAAAAATAATAAAAAAAGAGGAGGTCATGGTTATTACCCACACCTCCTCTTTAACAATTATATTATATCATAACATTTGAAATTATGTCAACCCCCATGCATATTTGCTGGGTGACTAACGGGATTTGAACCCGTGCTAAGAGTTCCACAAACTCTTGTGCTACCACTACACCATAGCCACCATAGTGTTTGTACTCCCGGCAGGATTCGAACCTGCAACCTACGGATTAGAAATCCGTTGCTCTATCCAATTGAGCCACGGGAGCTTGTACATTTAATATATAGCAAAAACAAAATTAAAAATCAACTTTTGACAATTAATTTTTATGCGGTATTATATAACAGGTGCACATTATGTGGTACCGTCAATACGAGAGAATAGAAGTAAGAGTTCCTAAATTGAGAACCATATTAGATTTAGATGTTGAAGGGGACGAATATCCTGGGATTATAATCAATCCATGGGATATTACTACAAAAAGGAGGAAGAGCTGAACCCCAAGGGTTCAGTTCTTTACTAATTTGTAAATTAGTGATATAGAATAATCATTAACGGGGCATAGTGAAACGGCATCACGAGTCTTTTGGGAAGATTTATTCCTGGTTCGAATCCAGGTGCCCCGACATATTTTTGCGGGTGTAGCTCAATGGTAGAGCACCGGCCTTCCAAGCCGATTATGAGGGTTCGATTCCCTTCACCCGCTCATTAATTATATGACAAAAAAAGTAGCTGTGCTTGGAGCAGGCATTGTTGGTCTTTATACTGCTTCTAAGTTAAAGGAAAAAGGATTTGATGTTTTTCTTTTTGAGAAAGAGGAAATTGAGAATGTGGGTAAAAAGCCTTGTTCTGCCTTAGTTTCAAAAAGAATACATAACTTTGTTGAGGTGAATGATGATTTAATTTTAAATACGATTAAAAAGTGTTTGATTAAGTTTGGAAAAAAAGAGGTACTTTTAAAGTTTAATCCAGAACATATTGTTATTGATAAAAGGAAGCTTATTCTAAAAATGATAAAAGAGGCTAAGTTTAGAATTGTTTTTAATATTAAGAATATTGATCACGAAACTTTTGATTATGTAATAGGGGCGGATGGAGCGAGTTCTCCTCTAAGGAAAAGTCTTGATTTAAAAGATCCTGACTTTAAGATTGGATTAAAAGTAGAAGACGATGTTTTAGATTCTAGCGATATGGTTCAAACATTTAAAACAGAAAATGGATTTTGTTGGATTATTCCTAAGGGAAAGCATATAGAATATGGTGTGTTTGAGAAAAAGGAAAATATTAAAAAGGAGTGGCAGGCGTTTAATAAGAAAGGGGAGAGATCAGGCTTTGCTGTAATTCCACAAGGTCTTGTTTTAGCAGATAGTGATAAGTATGCACTTGTGGGAGATGCAACAGGCTTAACTAAGCCTTGGAGTGGTGGAGGTATTATCTGGCAACTTTATCAAGCTGATATGCTTGTTTCTAGTTTTCCTAATTTCAAAGAGTATAATAGGAAGGTGAAAAGTTTTTTTATACCAAAGATTATTCAGGGAAAAGTGGCGAATAAGGTTGTGAATGAA
>JAAZMU010000004.1 GCA_012798645.1 Patescibacteria group bacterium
GGTCTTCAGAAATAAAGATTAAAGTTGGATGCACATCTTTTAAAACTTCAAGGCAAGAATCATTAAAAAGATAAACAAAGGAAAAAAGAAGAGAATAAATAGCATAGGAGCCAAACAGGAAAAGAATCCACTTTAAGATTTCAGTGATGATTAGTCTTTTTTGATAAAAGATTTTCAAAAGCAACTTGTCTATGGCTTGAAATAAATACCAAGTAGAAATGATAAATATTATTATTGCTATAGTTATGAATAAAATTATAATGTTCATTGTTCTAAAAGAAAGGCTTGAATAAACATAGAAAGAGGGCCAGTAGCCATACCTATTAATATGAGCTTGATGACAAAGAAAGTCCAGCTTACAATTTCAGCCACTATTTCAGCTTTGCCTTCCTTTTTAATTTTCTTGGCGATAAACAAGATGAGCTTTTTAATTAAAAGGGATATTGTTCTGGCTATTGCTATAGCGGGCATTAAAAGTATGCAGATATATGGGAGGGCTGTGGGGATTATAATAAAATCTAGAAACTCGTATAAGTCTTCAAGGGACAAACTAAGAAGGGAGGAAGGGCCAAAGTAAAAAACAAGAAGGAGAATGTAAAAGCTGGGTACAAAAAGAATCCACTTTAAGATTTCAGTGAGGATTGACTTTTTCTCGCGAAAGAGTCTTAAGATTACTTTGTTTATGCCTTGGAATAAATACCAAGTAGTAATAATAAATAATATTGTGCCTAATATTAGAATTAGAACCAGAACTTCGAAATCCATTTTAATATTTTTTAAGTTTTAATAAAATGCTACTAATAACACCCAAAAGGAAAACAAACAGAAAACGAGATATAGAATGTTGCTACGACTAAAGCAAAGGCAAAAATACCCCAACTTATAACTTCAGCTATTATTTCAACTTTATTTTCCTTTTTAATTTTCTTGGCGATAAACAAGATGAGCTTTTTAATTAAGAGAGATATTATTCTTGCTATTCATTTTACTACAAAGCACGCCCCTTCTTCAAAAGGGACGCGCATTTATTACTACTTCCTTTTTTTTGGCTTCTTTCCTTCTATTTTCTCTCTTGCTGTTGCCAAAATCTTGGCTGCCTCGTCTCTTCCTCCAAGTCCAAAGGCAAGACCAAAAGATAATACAAAAGCACCCACAATCCCATATATTATTGCATTAACTATGGCAGGAGCAACATTTAATTGTGACAAAATTGCTAGTGTAGCAACAACATAAATTACCCATTTAGCTAGAGAACCTAAAAAGTTTGCTGAAGCAATGCCAACTTTATCAATAGTGGCTTTAATGATTTTCTCTAAAATGTCTGCTATTACAATAGCAACAACTAAAATCACAATAGCAACAATTAAGTTAGGAACCCAAGTAATGATCTGATTTAAAAGACTACTAAAGTTTTCCCACTTAACAATATCAGAAACTATGATTAAGAAAATAATTACAAAAATCCATTTTGTAATAACTCCAATAAACTGGGATGGTGTAATCTTAAGCTCTGCCTTTCTTAGAGCTTTTTGCCACCCTGTTTTATTGAATATATTATCAAAGCCTACTCTTTTTAAGAGGTTAGCAACAAGCTTTCCAAGTCCAATAGAGATAAACCAGCCAATAACAAAGATTATTATAGCGGTTAAAAACATTGGAAGGAAGCTGGCAATGCTATCCCATGCTTGAGTAAACGCGCCTGAAATAGATGTTTGAACTTCGTATATCATATTTTTAAATTTTATTTATTAATTATCTGACCTTATAATTATTATACTCAAAAAAGAATAATAAGTAAAACAGACTATGTCCTTTTTCTGGACATACAAAAGAAAATGCCAAGCATTGTGAAAATTATGGCAGGGGCGAGGAAAAATGGAACCTCAAGACCAAAGGCTTCAAACATCATAAGAATTCCTAAAAAGCCAATAGAATACATAGCTCCATTTTTAAGGTAAGTATAGCTAACAATTTTATCCATTCCTTTAATGGTTAAATTCCTCACTATAATCGCACCTAGTCCATTTCCAATGAGAATAAGAGGGACTGCTGTTGTAAAGGCAAAGGCGCCAATCACTCCATCAATTGAAAAAGAGGCGTCAAGAACTTCTAAATAAAGAACTTTACTCCAATCGCTTAAATTTATTTTCTTTTTAATGAGCTTTTTTTCTGTTTTTTCAGCGTTTTGTTTAAATCCATCTGTTATAAAAAAGAGGGAGATGCCAATTGTGGCTGCAAAAGCGAGTATTGGATCTACTTTAATGGAAAAATAGACAATAGCGGTTGTAAATATTGATGCCCAGGCATAAAACCAAACATTGTGTCTGTAAATGAATTTTTCTAATCTTAGGGCA
>JAAZMU010000030.1 GCA_012798645.1 Patescibacteria group bacterium
GAATAAAGGAATAGAATTAAGAAAATTAAGAAAGATCTACTTTTACGATACAGGAATTAGAAACGCTCTCATCAATAACTTTAATAGTTTAGATTTAAGAAATGATAAGGGTGCACTCTGGGAGAACTTTTTAATAAGCGAGAGAATAAAAAGGAATATAAATCAAAACAAACACATCAATCATTATTTTTGGAGAACATACGCCCAAAAGGAAATTGATTATTTAGAGGAAATAAACAATGTTCTTTTTGGCTATGAATTCAAGTTTAGTCTTAAGAAAAAGAGTTCTTCAAAGCCTTTAAAAGCGCTTTACAAAGACGCAAGTTATACAGTCATTAATAAAAACAACTTTTTAGACTTTATACTAGACCAAAAAGAACTAAAGCAATTAAGTTTGTACTAAATAGGGATTTGTGATATTCTTTAGAGGAAAGATTATTATAAGGTGATATTAAATTGTGTCATTTTCATTCTTTAATTGTATCATTTTGATACAATAAGTCAGAAGTTTGAGACAAGTAAAAGGGTTTTTACTGAATATAAACCTGTCAAGTTGAGAAAACATCACTACTAATAATTTTAAAGAAAATGAAATTAAACAAAAACCAAGAATTTCTCTCTTATCTAATCTTTAATCATTTTGGCGCTATCACTATAACTTCAATCATGAAATTAGCCTATTTAGTTGATTTAGTTAGTATTGAAAAAAGCTCAGAGCAGATTTCTGATTACAAATACATCAGATATTTTTACGGTCCTTTTGCTAAGGAAATAAAGGAAGATATTGAAAGCTTGCTCGAAAAAAAAGTTATAAAAACAGAAGAGATTTTCTTTAGTTCTGAAGTAGGAACTTCTGTTTATAAAAAAGCAAGTAAGGATCTTGATTTAAATCATATTAGTACAAAAGAAAAAGAACTAATAGATGGTTGTTTAAATGAATTACGTGGCTTTGGAGCAAAAATGCTTACCAATCTAGCTTACAAAACAAAGCCAATGGTAGCCCTAGGAGCTACTTTCCACGGAAACGAAAACCTTAAAAAGGAATTAAACTTGTTTGAGAAATGATTAACCTAGAAAATATCGGGGCAACACTTTTAGCTTTGATGGAAGAGCGCAATATTTATCTTGATAAATATTCAGTTGATCCAAAAACTAAAAAACAAAAAAGAAAACATAAGCTGTACAATAAAAAGATAGCATCATCCTATCTTTTTTTTGTTCTGACAAGTCAAAAGAATAGTAAAAGATACGTAGGGTATAATACAAAAAATGATTTTGAGTGGATTAAGGGAGGACTATTTTCTCAAAAGCAAGGCTATATTGACCCTAGGAACATAGAAACACTATCGGAAAAAGACGTTATTGCTAAGAACCAAAACGCAAACTTTATTAATTCAGGCAGGATTAAGGCATATAAGATCGATGAACTAAGAGAACAAGTCAAGAAAACCTCTTACTTTAATGACAAAGATTCAGCTCTTGCAAGATTAGCCTCAGGAATACTTGACACTTCAGATATAAGTCAAGAACTTTTAAATAGACTGAACTTATAGCAAAGCATTATAAATTACAATTGTATAATATTATACAGGTCTACACATTCCCTTGACAAAATACCCTTATTAGCTATAAAGGACTTGTTCTTTGGAAAGGAGTGAAAAGAAAGATGAAAGCTATTGTTGGAGAAGAAGTTCTCCAGCTCCCGCCTTTTCCCCAAAAGGCGGACGTGGAAGAGTTCGTCTCTTCTATTGAAAGAAAAGTAGAGGAATTTTCTCAGAGGAACGAGCATCGATTGTTGCTAGTGTTCCAAACTGGGCGATCCCAAGCCGAAGTGGCTTCCGCTGCAGTAGAGGCGGACATCAATGGAAACATTGCTTCTGATGGCATCTTCTCTGTGCACGCGGATAACGTGCGTTGGAATAGAATGCCACGCTTTTTGATAAGCCTGTTAAAAATTCCACACCCCCAAGCACCTGATCTGTTTTCTAGCATCTGGAAAACGAAAAAAGAGTGAAGTTTTTGAAGACACTTCGCAAAAAAAGTCTCCTTTTTTTTATTCAAAATCTAAACTTGTTGATTTTCAGAGAATGTGTCATTCCTATTCTCTAATTGTATCATTTTGATACAATAAGCCAAAAGTTTGAGACAAATAAAAGGGTTTTTACTGAACGTAAACCTGTCAAAAAGCAGACTTTTTACTTTTTGTCCAGTAGAATATGTGTACTGGGCAAAAACCTATACTTTTTGCCCACTACACTTATGCTAAAAAACAATTATTCTGAAGCGCAAAAAGAACTCAAAGCAAAAAAACAATGCAAGGGAATCGAGTTTATTCCACCTCTCTGCAAAATAAAAACAAGCTAAAGTTGTATTAAAAGGGTGAAGATTAATTTAAAAAAACAAAACCATGAGAAAATACATCATCACCACGCTTTTAATATTGTCGTTATTAGCCGTTAAAATCGCTTTTGCAGGGCTTTTAATTACTAAAGACACCAAAATACCAGGCATAGATTTTAATGGGCGCAAAACAGAGCTAATCATTCTTAAAGATTCTGAAGCAGATTACTTTTTAGCCACTAAAGGAGTTTTTGAAGTAACCAACCCTACTTCTTTAAAAGGATTTAATGTTGCTACTAAAGACGAAGAAGTAAAAACATTGCTTTTAATGTCAGCAGACAACAAAGTCGTTTTGTGTGAGGAAAACAAAGATCCAGGAAAAAGCTTTCTTCACATTAACAATTTAAAAGGCAAGTTTAGAATCGTTCCTTCGAAAATAGAGACGTGTGA
>JAAZMU010000031.1 GCA_012798645.1 Patescibacteria group bacterium
AATAACATCATGAGCAACATCTACTAATCTTCTTGTTAAGTAGCCTGACATTGAGGTTCTTAAAGCCGTATCAGCAGTACCTTTTCTTGCACCGTGGGTAGAAGAAAAGTATCCTAAAACGGATAAACCTTCTTTATAGGAGTCTTTAATAGCAAGCTCAATAATTTCACCAGCAGGGTTAGCAACAAGTCCTTTCATACCTGCCATCTGAACTGGTTGAGACCAGGAACCTCTTGAGCCAGAATCAACAATATCATAAACTGGACCTTCTGATATGTATTTAGGGACTAATTTTTCAATTTCTGTTTTAACATTTTTCCAGATTTCAATGACCTGAGTTTTTTTCTCGTCTTTAGATAAAAGTCCTTCTTCATAGTATCCTTCTACTTCTTTAATCTTTTTCTCAGCTTCTTTGATTAAGCCTGGCTTTTCTTTTGGAGTGACAAGATCAACCATACCCCATGTAATACCTGACCTTGTACACCATTCAAATCCTAGTTTTTTAATATTGTCTAATATTTCTACAATTCCATCATTATAATCTTCAATTAACTTTCCAATCACTTTTTTAATGTTTTTGGAATTCATAATCTCGTTTTGATATGGAAAATCTTCAGGTAAGGTTTCATTAAATATAATTCTTCCTGCACTTGTTTCAATAAGTTTACCTTCTTTATCTATTTTTATCTTTGCTCTAATATCAATAATGCCTAGATTGTAAGCTAGAAGAGCTTCTTTTCTGTCTTTAAAGATTTTGCCCTCTCCTTTGCCTTTTTTAATTACTTTAGTGAGCCAATAACAACCTAAGACCATATCTTTTGTAGGAATAGCAATGGGGTCTCCAGTAGCAGGTTTTAAAAGGTTTTTAGAAGAAAGCATTCTTTGTTTTGATTCTTCTTGTGCGTTTTTTGAAAGTGGAAGATGGATTGCCATTTGGTCTCCGTCAAAATCAGCATTAAAAGCAGTACAAACAAGGGGATGCAATTGGATTGCTTCTCCCTCAATTAAGATTGGATAAAAGGCTTGTATGCCTAATCTGTGTAAGGTTGGAGCTCTGTTTAAAAGCACTAACTTTTCTTTAACTACTTCTTCTAGGGAAGCCCAGACTTCGTCTCCTTCGTCTTCAATTAATCTTGATGCGGTTTTTACATTGTAGGCAAGTTCTTTTTCTAAAAGCTTTTTAATGACAAAAGGTTTGAAAAGCTCTAAAGCCATTTTCTTAGGAATACCACATTCTGATAATTTTAATTTTGGGCCAACTACAATAACTGACCTGCCTGAATAGTCAACTCTTTTCCCAAGTAAGTTTTGTCTAAATCTTCCTTGTTTTCCAGAGAGCATATCTGCCAAGCTTTTTAAAAGTCTTCTTCCACCAGTTGAGGCTTGTGTGGTGGTACCTTTTCTCATTTTGTTATCAATTAAAGCATCTACTGCTTCTTGAAGCATTCTTTTTTCATTTCTAACAATAACATCAGGGGCATTGATTTCAAGTAAGTATTTTAATCTATTGTTTCTATTGATTACTCTTCTATAAAGGTCGTTTAAATCTGAGGAGGCGTATCTACCTCCGTCAAGCTGTACCATTGGTCTTAAGTCTGGAGGCAAGACTGGTAAAACATCTAAAAACATCCATTCTGGTCTAACTCCTGATTTTCTTAAAGACTTTAAGAGTTTAAGTCTTCTGAGCATACTTTTTTGATCGCTAACACTTTTCTTTACTTTTAGGTCTTCTTCAATGACTTTAATTTCTTGGTCTAGATCCATTTTCTCGAACAAGTCTTTAACGGTTTCTGCGCCTGTTCCTGCTTCAAAGACTTCACCATATTTTAAAGCAAGTCTATGGTACTCATTTTCAGATAATACTTTGAATAAGGTTAAAGAAGCTAATTCATCTTTAGCCTTTTTAAAAGCATCTTTTAATTCGTCTAATTTTTCTTTTAAAAGTTTTTCTTGCTTTTTTTCATTTTTCTCAATTCTTTTGACTTCGTTTTTAGCAGCTTTTACTCTTGTTTTGTATTCATCTTCAATTTCTTCTAAAATCTCTTGTTTGGCTTCTTCGTTAACGTCTATGATGATATAGGAGATAAAGTAGATGACTTCTTCTACTTTTTGAAGAGAAATATCTAAAACAATACCAATTCTTGTTGGTACTCCCTTTAAGAACCAGATGTGAGAAACAGGAGAGGCTAGTTTAATATGACCCATTCTTTCTCTTCTCACTGAGGCTTTAGTGACTTCAACTCCACATTTATCACAAACAACGCCTCTGTATCTTACCTTTTTATACTTACCACAATAACATTCGTAATCTTTTGTAGGACCAAAAATGGCTTCGCAAAAAAGCCCATCCTTTTCTGGTCTCTGGGTTCTGTAGTTAATGGTTTCTGGTTTTGTGACTTCGCCGTATGACCAATCCAAAATCTCTTCGGTTGAGGCTAGTCTTAATTTAATTGATTCTAAATTTGAAACAAACATAATTTTACTTTTCTTTTTTTTCGCTAATAATTAAGTTTAATGCTAATGACTTTAGCTCTGAGGTTAATAAATTAAAAGCGGCAGGTATATTAGGATTCTTGATTTTTTCACCTTTAATAATAGATTCATAAGTAGAGAATCTTCCTTGCACATCGTCTGATTTAATGGTTAACATTTCTTGAAGTGCATAGGCTGCTCCATATCCTTCCATTGCCCATACTTCCATTTCCCCTAGTCTTTGTCCTCCAAACTGAGCTTTTCCTCCAAGTGGTTGTTGAGTGATTAAAGAATATGGTCCAACTGAACGCATATGAATCTTGTCTTCTACCATATGGATTAATTTCATCATATAGACATAGCCTACGGTTACTTTTTCAGGAAGTTTCTCACCAGTGACTGGGTCGTATAAATCAAGCTTTCCATCTTCTGGATAGCCTGCTTTTTTAAGTTCGGCTTTAATGTCTTCTTCTTTGGCACCTGAAAGCGAAGGAGTTTCTGCTAAATAGTCAAGTTTTTTAACAGCAAGACCTAGATGAGTTTCTAGAATTTGTCCTAAGTTCATTCTTGAAGCAACTGATAAGGGGTTTAAGATAATATCTATAGGGGTTCCATCTTCTAAGAAAGGCATTTCTTCAGGAGGTAAAACTTTAACAACAATACCTTTGTTTCCGTGTCTTCCAGCGAGCTTATCTCCTACTTTAATTTTTCTAACTTGAGCTACTCTAATTCTAATTTTCTTAACTACTCCTGGTTCTAGCTGATGACCATCTACTCTACTAAATACTTTTACATCAATGACTCTCCCTCTTTTTCCGTGTTCCATTCTAAGTGATGTGTCTTTAACATCTTTTGCTTTATCTCCAAAAACTGCGCGAAGCAATCTTTCTTCACCTGATAAATCAGTTTCACCTTTAGGAGATATTTTTCCTACTAAAATATCATTTGGTTTGATTTCAGCGCCAATTCTAACAATGCCTTCTTTGTCTAGGTCTTTTAACCTATCTTCTCCCACATTTGGAATATCGTCAGTAGTTATTTCTTCACCTAATTTTGTTTCCCTTACATCACAGAAAAACTCTTCAATGTGAATGTTAGTAAAAACATCATTTTTAACTACATTTTCAGATAAAACAATGGAATCTTCAAATGTATCTCCCCTCCAAGATAAAAAGGCTACAAGTAAATTTCTTCCTAGGGCTAATCTTCCGTTTGCAATTGAACCTCCTTCTGCTAGTATATCTCCTTTTTTTACTTTGTCGCCTTTGTTTACCACTGGTACTTGATGCATACAAGTACATTGGTTTGTTTTGTCAAATGTTCTTAAGTAATAGGTTTTGGTTTGTTTTTTAGTTTTAATTTGAATTTTCCTTGAGTCTGCGTATGTAATTTCTCCGTTTTCTTTAGCCAAAATCACTTGAGAAGAATCTCTTGCAATGTATTTTTCTACTCCAGTTCCAACAAGTGGAGCTTCTGGATTTAAAAGTGGTACTGCCTGTCTTTGCATATTAGAACCCATTTGCGCTCTGTTTGCATCATCATTTTGAAGAAAGGGAATAAGGGAAGTGGCAGATGAAATGAATTGCTCGGGAGCAACGTCAATATAGTCAATCTTTTCTTTTTCAATTTCCCCTGGTTCTCCCTTAATCCTTGCCTGAACTCTTTTTTCAGTAATGTTTCCCTTGTCATCTATTTTAATTGAGGCAGGTGCAATATTATATCTTTCTTCTTCGTTTGCATTCATATAAGCGAGTTCTTTTGTTATTTTACTATCCTTGACTTTGTAGTAAGGGGTTTCAATAAAGCCGTATTTATCAAGCTTGGAGTGAAGTGCTAAGTGAGTTACAAGTCCTACATTAGGACCTTCAGGGGTTTGAATAGGGCAAATTCTACCGTAGTGTGAAGGTTGTACGTCTCTCACATCAAAGCCTGCTCTTTCTCGAGTTAATCCTCCTGGGCCAGTGGCAGTTAATCTTCTTTTATGTTCTAGCTCTGATAAAGGGTTAATATTATCCATAAATTGAGAAAACTGAGAAGCAGTAAAGAATTGTGCTACTTGTGCGGTAAATGGTCTTGGGTTAATGATTTGAGAGGGAGTAAGGTCAGCTGAATCTAAGGTGGTTAGTCTATCTCTTGCAATTCTTGCGGTTCTTGAAAGACCTACTCTTAACTTGTTTGATAAAAGTTCTGCCATGTTTCTTACTCTTCTATTTCCTAAGTGATCAATTTCATCTGGCTTTGCATGAGGATCATTTTGTAATCTAATAATTTCCTTTAAAACTGAAACAACATCATCAATGTGTAAAACTCTGTCTTCTTTAGTGATTTCTCTTTCTTTTTTAGGCTTAAGCTCTTTTAACCTTGACCATATTTTCCATCTTCCAACTGGAGATAAATCATATCTCTCAAAGTTAAAAAACATATTAAAGATAAATTCTTTAGCAGAATCAACATTGACCATATCTTCTGACCTTAGTCTTCTATAGATTTCAATTAAAGCCTCTCCTTGATTTTTAGTAATGTCTTTTTCTAAGGTGTTTTCAATGTATTTTTCTTCACCTACATCTACCCCTAAGAAAAGATTTCTAATGTCATCGTTGTTATAATCACCTAGTGCTTTTAAAACAATAGTAGCGGGCACTTTTCTTTTCCGATCTATTTTAACGGATATTATGCCTGATGGTTCAACTTCAAATTCAAGCCACACACCTCTGTTTGGAATAATCTTGCCTCCAAAGTATTTTTCACCACTTGCAATAGTTAAAGGAAAAAAGACCCCTGGAGATCTTATTAACTGTGATATAACTACCCTTTCAACACCGTTTAAGATAAAGGTTCCATTGCTTGTCAAAATTGGGAAATTACCAAAAAACACTTCTTGAGTAGAAGTTTGTTTTGTTTTAAGGTTTTTGAGCTGAATTTTAACTCTTAGAGGAGCAACATAGGAATCATTGTTTTCTTTAGCATCAAAGCCAGAATCATAATTAGGTTTTCCTAAAGAATAATCTTGGAAGTATA
>JAAZMU010000005.1 GCA_012798645.1 Patescibacteria group bacterium
CCTCTTGATTTTTTAGGCGTTTTGCTCTATATTATAATACAATGCTAAGGATAATAAAGAATAAGAAACTTCAATATTTAATAGGTGGAGTGATTACCTTTGTTTTGATTGGGATTCCTGTGCTTGCGCAGACTACTTCTGATCGGATTGTTCCATCTCGCCCAGTTGGTGGATACACATTTGAGCACTTAGTAGATGTTTTGAAGAATATTGAAAAAATAGCAGAGCCGATTGTGGTTTCCCTTGGGTTTATTCTAATAGTTTATGGTGGTTATCATATGATAATGGCAGGAGAGGACGCAGAAAAATTTAAAACAGGGAAAAAGATAGTGCTTGCGGTTTTAATAGGTGTGCTTATTATCTTTGGTGCTAAAATGATTATAACAAGTATAACACAAGGGCTGAATTTAGAATCAGATTATAATAAGTTAAAGGATTGAGAAAGCCCCGTTAGCTCAGTTGGTAGAGCAGGAAGCTCTTAACTTCAAGGTCGTGGGTTCGAGTCCCTCACGGGGCACTAATTTAAAGAAAAAATATATGTTAACAACAGCAGAAAAACTAGAAATTATTAAGAAGTATAATATACATGAAACCGATACAGGTTCTGCAGAAGTACAGGTGGCAATCTTAACCGAAAGTATTCAAAAGATGTTAGAACATTTGAAGACGAATAAGAAAGATCATCATTCAAGAAGAGGACTATTAAAAATGGTTTCAAAGAGAAGAAAGCTTTTAAAGTATTTAGAGAATAAAGACGAAAAAAAATACAAAGAGCTTATTAAAAAATTAGGTCTAAAGTAAAGACCTTTTTTAGCTTAAATATGGAGAGTAAAATTTTTAATTTAGAAGTAGAAGGAAAGCCTTTAACAGTCACTATTAATAGCTTTGCAGAAAGAGCAGATGGCTCTGTTTTTGTACAGTTTGGCGAGACAACACTTTTAGCTACATGTGTGATGGGTGAAAATGATGTAGAGGGAATTGATTATTTCCCTTTAAGTGTAAATTACGAGGAAAAGTTCTATGCAGGCGGTGAAATATTTGGTTCAAGATTTACAAGAAGAGAAGGCAGACCATCTGATGAGTCTGTTTTAACGGCAAGACTTGTAGATAGGACATTAAGACCGCTTTTTAATAAAAGTATTAAAAGAGAAGTAAATGTAACAATAACATTGCTTTCATTTGATGGGAAAACAGACCCAGCAAGTATTGCCATATTTGCAGGCTCGCTTGCTCTTTTATTATCTGATATTCCTTGGAATGGACCAGTTTCAGGGGTAAGAATAGGAAAAGACAAGCAAAGATTTGTTATATTCCCTGATTATAATGAAAGGGAGGAAATGGATTTACTTGTTTCGGGTCTAAAGGATAAGGATGGAAGTGTTTTGTTTAATATGTTCGAGGCAGGGTTTAAAGAGGCTTTTGAAGATGAAGTTTTAAAGGCAGTTTCATTTTCAAAGAAATATATTGAGAAATTATTAAACTTCCAGTTTGAAATACAAAAGCAGTGTGGAAAGGCTAAGCGTGTTTTAGAAGCTAAGAGGAAAAAAGAAGAAGTGGAAAAAGAGATTTTAAATGTTTTTGAAAAAAGGTTTAAAGACGAAGTGGATAGTCACAACTTAGGAGGTGAAGTTAAATCCTATTTAAAAGAGAAGTATCAAGATTCTGAGAGTATTAACTATGGAATGAATTTCTTAGAGGATATGCTTGAAAAGACCTTGCATGACCTTGTTTTAAAGGAAGGTAAAAGACCTGACAAGCGAGGGTTTGATGAGATTAGAGATTTAGCATGCTATGCTAAGTATTTGCCAAGAGTACATGGTTCAGGTGTGTTTACACGAGGGCAAACAAAAACATTGTCTGTTTTGACTTTAGGGGGGCCTGGAGAGGAAAAAATACTTGAGGGGGTTGAGTTTAAGGGGAAAAAAAGGTTCTTACATCATTACAACTTCCCCTCTTTTTCAGTAGGAGATACAAGACCAAGTAGAGGCCCAGGGAGAAGAGAGATTGGGCATGGAAGGCTTGGAGAAAAAGCGCTCTTGCCAGTTCTTCCAGATTTTGACAGTTTTCCTTATGTGATTAGAATTGTGTCTGAGGTTTTGTGCTCCAATGGTTCGTCTTCCATGGCGTCAACTTGTTCAGCGTGTTTAGCTTTAATGGACGGAGGAGTTCCCATATCCAAAATGGTGGCAGGAATTGCAATGGGAATTGTGATTGATTTAGATAGTTCAAAATTAATTAAAGAG
>JAAZMU010000032.1 GCA_012798645.1 Patescibacteria group bacterium
AACAATGGACGAATGTGTGTTTTGAATAAAATCAGAAGAAACCAAGGGTTTTTCTTCTAAATAGAGGATGCCTTTCATTTCATTTTCCGCATATTTCTTAAATAGTGCATTAACTTCGCTTGCGCTAGTTTCTTTTTGAAGTGTGCAAACTAAGTCAATAATAGAGACTGTAGGCGTAGGAACTCTTAGCGCAATTCCATCTAATGAAACAGATGGAATTACTTTGTTTATGGCTTTGGCAGCACCAGTTGTGGTGGGAACAATATTTAAGGTGGCTGCTCTTGCTCTTCTTAAATCTTTATTCATTCCATCAAGTAAGTTTTGATTTAAGGTATAGGAGTGGATGGTAGTCATAAATCCTTTTTCTATTTTAAATTCGTTTTCTAAGATTTTAACAATAGGGGCTAAGCAGTTTGTGGTACAAGAACCCATGTCAATAATGTTTTCTCCTTTGTATTCACCTGCATTAACTCCCAAGATGTAGGAGGGGATGTCAGTTGATTTTGCTGGGGCAGATATGATTACTTTTTTAGCTCCTGCCTTAATATGTTTTTCAGCACCTTCTTTAGTGGTAAAAAAACCTGTGCATTCTAAAACAAGATCAACTCCAAGCTCTTTTAAAGGAAGATTTAAAGGGTCTTTTTCCTCAAATGTTTTAATTTCCTTGCCATCAATTAAAATATGATTATCTTTAACTTGTACATCCTTATTATATTTCCCATAAAGAGAATCATATTCAAAAATATGGGCAAGAGTCTTAATATCTCCTAAGTCATTTATTAAAACAACATCAAGATCATCTTTGAAATTGTCTAGTATAATTCTAAGACAGCTTCTTCCGATTCTTCCGAAGCCATTGATTGCTATTTTTTTTGTCATATTTATTCACTTAACCCTAATAATTCTATTAACTTTGGGCGGTCAAACCCTTGTACCCAAGTATCATTAAAAACAACAACAGGAACAGACATTTTCCCTGTTTTCTCAATGATTAAATTTTGTATTTCTTCACTGTTTGACGCATCAATTTCTTCATACTCAATATTTCTTCCCTCTAAAAATCTTTTGAGTGTAATACAATATGGACAAATTGAAGTGGTGTATACTTTTATTTTTTGTTTCATAAATCAATTATATTTACTTTTAATAATTTTGTCTAATGTTTGCATAAGACCCTCTCCTTTAATTGTTCCTATGCTTCCTTTTTGTGCTTCTTTTTCAGAAAAGCAGATTGTTTGATCCTTTTTCCCTCCATAAATTAGGAGAGGAACAGGGTCGCAAGAATGCTCTTTTAATTTTGATGGGGTGGAATGATCTCCTGTAACAACAATCAAAAGATTCTTTATGTTTAAAAAGTCTTTGAAGTATTGATCTATTTTCTCTATAAAGGCTTTTTTAGCTTTATATTTTCCATCGTGAGAGCAAACATCTGTTCCTTTAATATGTAAAAACACAAATTCATATTCTTTTAAGGCTTTTTTAGTTGCTTTGAATTTAGCTTTTAAATCTGTATCTATATCTGCTGTAAAAGAAGGTTTTTCTATAATATCCATTCCAATCATTCTAGCCACTCCTTTGTAAAGACCTCCCCCAGCAACGCAAGCAGGCCTTAATCCATATTTTTCTTTAAAAGGAATAACTTGTTTGAACTTCCCTGCCCCTCTTACAAGTAAATAGTTTGCAGGGAATTCCCTTTTTTTATTAAATTCAAGATTATCTAAGATAGTATGTGCTTTTTTTAAATACTCATTTAAAAGCTTAGCTGTTCTTTTGTCTCCCTTAACTTTTAAAGGAGGATTGCCTTCTTTTTTAGGGTCATTAGAGGTGATATTTGAAGATAAATTAGTTCCCCTTAAAACTAAAACTCCCCTGTGTGCATCTGACTTTTCAAGGTCAAACCTTACTCCCTTAATTTCTATTTTAGAAAGAGCTTGGATAAGTTCACTTGTGTTTTTAATTCTATTTGCTCTTCGATCTACAATTAGATTGTCCTTAAGAGTGGCAAAGTTAACTCTTAGGGCAAGATCACCTTGATTTAAGGGCATATTAATTCCTAGAGCCTCGTAAGGACCTCTTCCTAAAAAAAAGTCTTGATAGCCAAAAAGACCAATGTGCGCTCCCTCTGAAGTGGGATATGTTTCATTTGAAAGCATACAAGGCTGAATTAAACCTGTTTTGCCATTTTTTGCCATATAGTCTAAATTGGGAGTGTTTCCTGCTTCAAGCGGGGTTTTGTGATTAAGTTCTTTAATTTCAAGATCACCTAAACCATCTAAAATTACAAGTAGGACTTTTTTCATAATTCTTCTTTTATTTTAAGTAGCCTATTATATTTTGAAACTCTTTCACCTCTTGCTGGCGCACCTGCCTTTATAAAGTCAGCCCCTAGTCCAACTGCAAAGTCTGCAATAAAATCGTCTGTTGTCTCTCCTGACCTGTGCGAGACCATTATTTTGTAATTATAGGAGCGTGCTAAATTAACAGCCTCAATCGCTTCTGAGACAGTTCCAATTTGATTTATTTTAACCAATAATCCATTTATAGAGTCGTTGTCGTAAGCTTTTTTAATAGATTTAATGTTTGTTACAGTTAAATCATCTCCTATGATTAAAAGTTCTCCTAGCATAGCTTGATTAAGCATTTTAAATCCTGCAAAGTCATTTTCGTCAAAAGGGTCTTCTATAGACTTAATAGGATAGGTTTTGCATAATTCCTTATAATATTCAACTAACTCTTCTTTACTTAATACATTTTCCTTGCTTAAAATATAATTATTTCCATTATAGAATTCAGAGGCAGCTACATCTAAGAATATATTTAAATCACTGAAATAGCCGAGTTTTTTAGTGGCTGAAACAATAAGGTCAAGTGCTTGCTCTTCACTATTTATTCCATCTCCAAAGCCTCCCTCATCTCCAACATTAGCCCCTCCTAAAAGTTCATTTATGGTGTGATAAGTTTCAGCTCCCATCCTTATTTGTTCTTTTAAATTATGCCCTTTAAAGTTAATCATAAATTCCTGGAAAGCTAAATCATTTTTTGCATGAGTTCCTCCGTTAATTACATTAAAACAAGGGGAAGGAATGCTAATCTCA
>JAAZMU010000033.1 GCA_012798645.1 Patescibacteria group bacterium
CATATTGAAACAGCTATGAATTATTCAACTAACCCGAGCGAACTTGTTAAATTAATATGAAGTTTAAATATCAAGCAAGAACACAATCAGGAGAAGTCAAAAAAGGAGAAATAGAGGCAACATCAAAAGTGTCTGCCATTGAAATGCTTCACAAAAGTGGGCTTTACCCAACTTCTGTTAAACAAGAAGCAAAAAATGGTATTTTCTCAGAACTCAAAATATTAAAAAGAGTGTCCACAAAAGAGGTTGTTATCTTTACAAGAGAAGTAGCTATTATGATTGAAAGTAATGTCCCTCCAGCAAAAACATTTGAGGCATTAGCAGAACAAATGACCAATGCAACCTTTAAAGAAAAGGTGTTTAAAATAGCAGAAGATATTAGAGAGGGAGTACCACTTTCAAAAGCACTTTCAAAACATCCAAAAATATTTTCAACTTTCTATGTAAGTATGGTAAGATCTGGAGAAGCCTCAGGAACACTACCAGAAGTTTTTAATAAAATAGCAGAACATCTTGAAAATGAGCAATACATTAGAACAAAGACCATGGGTGCCATGGTTTATCCAGTTGTTATTTTAATAGTTTTCACAATAATCTTTATTGTCATTGTTATCTTTATTATTCCTGGATTAACAGAAGTCTTACAAGACGCTGGTGCAGAGCTTCCCCTTGTTACAAAAATTGTTATTGGAGTGTCTGATTTTTTCATAGATTATTGGTGGCTAGCTCTATTAGCAGTCTCAGGACTTGTTTCTTTTTTAGTTTATTTCCCAAAAACAAAAGAAGGAAAGGAGATAATAGACTTGTTTGTGTTTAAAGTACCAATCTTTGGCACTTTCCAAAAGAATGTTTATATGAACCGTTTTGCAGAAAACCTAGCGACTCTCCTTTATTCTGGAAAATCAATTACTGAGTCCCTTGAAATAACAGCTAGTCTTATAGGGAATAATGTTTATAAAAAAATAATACTTGATACAAAAGAAGGTGTTATTAAAGGTCGAAAGATAAGTGATGGGCTGGCTAGTCATCCCCAATACATTTCTCCTTTGTTCGTTCAAATGGTAGCAGTAGGAGAAAGCACAGGAAGAACTTCAGATACATTATTAAATGTTGTCAAGTTTTATAAAGCAGAAATTGAAACTTTTGTAGATTCCATTTCCGATCTTATTGAGCCTGTGCTAATATTAGGATTAGCAGGCATGGTAGGAATACTTGTTGCGGCAGTGTTTTTACCGCTGTATCAGATCGGAGATACAATACAATAATAAGTAATTAAATTAAGTTGACTTTAAAAAATATGTTTGATATAATAAAGCAAAATTATTTTAAAGGTCGTCTTAAGAATAATTTTAATAATAATATGAATATAAATAATAAAAAAGGTTTTACATTAATAGAATTAATGGTCGTAATTGCGATAATTGGTATTCTAGTAGGTATAATTATTGTTTCTTTAAATAAATCTACAGATCAGGCCAAGGACGCAAAAGTTAGGTCTGCTATGGGACAATTAAGGTCTGTAGCACAAATTTATTATAACAACCATGAATACAAGTTTTCTGGATTAGCTAGTGATAGCGAAATATTAGCTATTGAGTCAGAAATTAAGAAAAACGGAGGAACTTTCGAGATAAAAGCTGGCGAAGAAGCGTGGGCTGCAATGACAGACACCCCTACTGGAAGATGCTTGTGTGTTGATAGTACAGGAGCTGTTGTAGATAAGGCAAGTGGCTGTTCGATTGATGATGCTGAATATTTCTGCGAGTAATAACTAATTATTAATCAATAATAAAAACAAAATTATGAATATAAACAATAGAAAAGGTTTTACATTAGTAGAGTTGCTGGTTGTAGTTGCTATTATTGGTATCTTAGCCGGAGCTATTCTATTAAATCTAAGTAAAGAAGCTGAAAAAGCCAAGGATGCGCGCATCAAGTCTTCTATGAACCAAATTAAAACAAGGGTAGAGAGTATGAGGGTTGAGAATATAGATTTATTATATCCTAGTAAAGCAACTTTTGACAACCCAACTAAAGACGATCAGATTGATAAAATGAGGACTGAAATTGGCAAGCAAGGAGGTACGCTTGTCTACTACTCTGATGCAACTGGTGGTGAAGATAACGCATCCAAATGGTGTGCACATTCTAATTTAAACCAAGATGGAGTATTCTTCTGTGTTGACAGTTCTGGAATTGGAGAAGCAGGATATGAATGCAAGGAGGCCACCTACAAATGCGAACCAACACCATAAAGCATAGAATGAGCATACTCATAAATGAAAAGAGGTTAATCTAAAAAGGCTCCCACAAGGGAGTTTTTTTTTATTTAAAAATATGCTAGAATTGAAAACATGATGGAATATATTTTAAGTTTAATTTTAGGTTTATTCGTAGGAAGCTTTATAAACTGCGTTGTTTATAGAGTCTATAATAAGGAAAGTTTTTTAAAAGGACGTTCTAAATGTCCAAAATGTGGTCATAAGCTCAAAGTGCTTGATTTAATTCCAGTACTAAGCTTTCTCTTTTTAGGAGGCAAGTGCAGATATTGTAAAGAGAAAATATCAATACAATATCCTCTTGTAGAAATAGGGACAGGTCTGCTTTTTTTTAGCGTAGCCTATCTTCTGCAAGCTAACTTTTTAGAAACAGGTTTCTTTAATTTAGCTTTCTTAAATTTATTATTCTATTTCTTCATTACAACTTGCTTTGTAATGATATTTGTCTTTGACTTCAAGTGGTTTATTATCCCAGACGGCTTAACTTTCACAGGGATCATAGTTACTCTAACCTATTTACTCAGTCAAACTTTTGTTTTTGATGTTTTATCACAAGATATACTACTTCAAAGAGTAATAACCGCCTTTGTTGTTTTTCTTTTCTTTTTTGCCCTTTACTTTTTTTCAGGAGGAAGAGCAATGGGATTTGGCGACGTCAAACTTGTTATCCTCTTAGGTCTTTTATTAGGCTTTCCTAAGATTCTTCCAGCCTTGTTTATAGCATTTGCTATCGGTGCTATAATAGGAATTATTCTAATGCTTTTTAAGAAGAAAGGAATAAAATCAGAAGTTCCTTTTGGTCCTTTTCTTGTTTTAGGAACGTTTATAGCAATGTTTTTTGGTGATCATATAATTCAATGGTATTTAAGTTTAATGTAAACAAAGGGGTTACCCTAATTGAGCTTTTAATAGTTACAGTTATTATTTCCATTATATCAGGTGTCATTATTATAGGTACAGGGTCTTCCACCTCTGATATTGAGCTTTTTAATGCAAAAAATACAATTGTAGCTAATATTAACAAAGCAAAGGAAATGGCATTAGCTGGTATCTCAGCAGAAGAGGGGCAAGATTTTAAAGTGGGAGTTCAATTCAATGATGCAGGTGGAAAAGTTTATTCTATTATTAGAGAAGATAACACTATTTTAGAAAAAATAGAGCTTCCAAGAGGGATTAAATACAATGCAACTTGTGAAGAAGTCTTCTTTATTCCACCCACTCCTGTCGTTGAACCCGAAGATTGTGAAATTGAAGTTTGTAAAGAAAAAGATCTAAGCAAGTGCCATACTATAAAGGTCAATAAAGCAGGCTTAGTAGAATAATATGCAAAACAAAGGCTTTTCATTAATTGAAGTTCTCTTATCTGTTTTCATTATAACAGTTGCAGTCTTAGGATTGTATAATGGAGTTAGTTATTCTTTTAATTCAATTGAAAAAGCAAAGAACAAACTTATTGCAACTTACTTGGCAGAAGAAGGAATTGAGCTTGTTAAAAACATCAGGGATATTAATTTTAGTAGTGAAGAAGAAGATGCGAAATGGAATGATGGTTTTTCAGCTTGTGAAAATGGTTGCAGGATTGATATGAATGGCACCATTAAAGATGACCCTAACCTTCCTTTGAATATAGATACGAACGGTTTTTATAGTTATGAAGCTGGAGAGCCTACCATTTTCTCAAGAGAAATCACCATCAAAAAAGAAGGTGAATACAAAGTCAAAGTCAGTTCAAGAGTATCTTACGGAAAGCAAGACTTTTTAATAGAACAATATTTATACAATTACAAAGAATAATGAACAATAAAGGATTTACATTAATAGAAGCACTTGTTGCTATTGCCATATTTATCGGGATCTCTACAGCACTAGCTCAGATCATTTCTGTTTCCATACAAAATCAAGTTAATGTAGTTGCCACCCAAAACGCATTAACACAAGCATCTTTTGCCATAGATAAAATAGGGAAAGAGCTTAGAATGGCGCAAGACGAAGCAGGCAATTGTTTTGATGAGGAGGGAAGTTATAAAATAGAAGGAAGTTCTATTACTTTTTTACATCTTGATCAGGAAGACAATGAAGTATGCAAGACATTCAAGCTTGATAATGGCAAGATTAAAGAATGTATTGATAATACAGAGGTGGATATAACAGGAGATGCAATTGAAATTGAAGCCTTAAACTTTTTTATATCAGATAATAACGACAACCCAAGAATCACAATTTCAATTGAAACTAAAGACGGCTTATTACTTCAAACCACAGTTTCCCAACGTAAAAATATAAAATGAATTCAAACACTAAACAAAAAGGTTCCCTTTATTTAACCGTTTTAATGGTAGGTCTTTTAATATCCATTATTGTTGGCGTTATTGGTATCATTGTTTCAAGCTCCAATCTAGGCAGAGGTCTAGGTGACTCCTTAAGAGCTTTTCACATTGCAGATTCAGGCATGGAGCAAGCCCTTTATCAAAAAAAACAAAAAACTTTAACTGAATATGAAATAGATTGCTCAGCTGATTTTGATGACTATGGAATTTCTAGCTGTACTATTTTAGTAGAATATGATGATGGGAATAATATTGAAAGCATCAAGGCAATTGGCTCCTATAACGGCTCTCAAAGAGTAATCCAACTTGAATAAATATGGAAAAGCAACGCATCAAAAAATTAAGAGATTTAATCAATCACTATAGGTATCTTTATCATGTTAAAGATATATCTGAGATACCAGACGAAGTAGTAGACTCTTTAAAAAAAGAGCTTTTTGACCTAGAGGAAAAATATCCCGAGCTTATCACTCCTGATTCTCCCACTCAAAGAATTGGAGGAAAACCCTTAGACAAGTTTGAAAAGTTTGAGCACCCTAAAAGAATGACTTCCTTTAACGATGCTTTTTCCAAAGAAGACATTGAAGATTGGCTTAATAGGAATATAAAGTTATTAACTGAAAAAGAAATTCAAAACATTGAATTCTATGTTGAGCCTAAGCTAGATGGTCTAGCAGTAGAACTTATTTATAGGGATGGCATTTTAGAAGTAGGCGCCACAAGAGGAGACGGCTTAATTGGCGAAAATGTAACCCAAAATTTAAAAACAATTGAATCTATTCCCCTAAAATTAAGAAGCAAGCTAGACATTGAAAAAGAGCTTAAAAGAGAAATTGATTACAGGGAAATTGTAGTCAGGGGTGAAGCCATCTTAACTAAAGCAGAATTCAAAAGAATAAATGAAGAAAGAAGAAAAAAAAGGAAAGAAGAATTCAGAAATCCAAGAAACTTAGCAGCTGGGTCAATTAGGCAATTAAATCCTAAAATCACAAGAAAAAGAAAACTAGATGCTGACTTTTATTCACTAGTTTCTGACTTAGGTCAAGAAACACACGAGGAGGAGCACCTTATTCTAGAAGTATTAGGCTTTAAAACAAATAATAAGCATAATAAGGTCTGTAAAACCTTAGATGAAGTTTACAATTACTACCAAGACTTTATCAAAAAAAGAGACAAGCTTCCCTATGAAGTAGATGGAATTGTTGTTTCTATTAACGACAATAAAATTGCAAACAAGCTAGGCATTGTTGGCAAAGCTCCAAGAAGTGCCATTGCCTTTAAATTTCCCCAAAAACAAGCCACTACTATCCTTGAAAATGTAGAGTTTCAAGTAGGAAGAACAGGAGTTGTTACCCCTGTTTCTATTCTAAAGCCAGTTGTTATAGAGGGAGTCACTATATCAAGAGCTAC
>JAAZMU010000034.1 GCA_012798645.1 Patescibacteria group bacterium
AGAATACATCCCCCTTGCTATTGGTATCACGAGGCTACTCTTCCTATCTGTTTTCTTTTTAGGCTTGTCTTCCATTTTTTCTACTATCACGAATTACTTTAATCGTTTTTTAATTTATTCTCTTGCGCCTGTTTTATACAACATCTCCATTATACTTGGCATTATTTTCTTATCTCCTGAAATAGGGATTTTAGGACCAGTGATTGGTGTTATCATTGGCGCATTCTTGCATTTCTTTATTCAATTTTTATGCAGTTTAAAATATGGCTATAAGTATAAGGTTGAAATAGACTTTCACCTTAAAGGAGTTAAAGACTTTTTCAAGCTTCTTTTTCCAAGAATTATTGGAGCAGGAGCAGGTCAGCTCAATCTTCTTGTTATCACTGCCATTGCTTCTTTAATTGCTGAAGGCGCTATTACTTTTTTTAATTTTGCAGATGAAATTAGATTACTTCCCGTAGGCTTAATTGGTATTTCTTTTGGAACCGCTGTTTTCCCTCATTTGTCTAAATCAATTATTAACAATGATTTAAAAGAGTTTTCTTTAAACCTTAAAAGAGTTATTCAAAGCATCTTATACTTAATTATTCCTATTAGTATTCTCACCTTTTTAATGCGTAATTTAATTGTAAGTATTGTGCTTAAAACTGGCGCCTTTTCCATTTCCGCAGTTGAAATAACAGGGGCATGTTTAGGCATTTTTGCTTTAAGCTTAATTTTCCAATGTTTAGAACCCACCCTCTTAAGAGCCTTTTTTAGCTTAAAAGATACTAAAACCCCCGCCCTTATCTCTTTAATTTTCTTTCTTATTAACCTTGTTTTATCTCTTTCTTTTGTTGAGCTTTTAAAAAGTAATGTTGCTTTAAATAATTTCTTTATGTATTTTTTCCACATTAAAGAACCTGAGCATATTTTGCTCTTAGCTCTTGTTCTAGCCTTTAACATTAGTTTAATTATTGATTATTGGCTCCTCTATTATTTCCTTAAAAAAAAGATAGGAGCATTAAACCTTAAACAAAACACGATTAAGCTTTCTTTAGCTTGCATCCCCATGACTCTTGTTGCCTTAATCACGCTTAAACTTTTTAATAATAATTTAGATAATTTATTTGTTAATGTTGTAAAATTTGGAACAGTAACCCTTTTTTCTTTTGTAACCTACTTTGCTTTTACCCGCATTTTTAAAGTAGAAGAATCTAAAAAAATCCTAAAACACATTAAAAAACTTTTTTGACTTTAACCTCCTAAAATGCTATAACCACTCCGGTTATTAAAATGAATACATATGCTGTAAACGAGTCTTTTGAGTGTTCGCCTCTTGAAATTGAATTGTTACAATACCAAGTCCCTTGTAAAGCAGGTACTCCTGAAATGGAGGAGGTCATTGCCCGTCTTCTCTGGGTTTCTAAAGAAGAAGGGGAGTGGGTAGGCGTTAGCTACAAGAAGTTAACTGATCAGATTTTTGAAGATATTAAAAAGTACAGGGAGTGCAGGAAAAAGGAGGCATTTCTAAAAGAAATCAACCAAAAGAATAGACTCACTTTTGGATTGTATGGAAGAATAAAGAAAGTTGAAGTTGATCTTCCAAGATGGGATGAACTTCCATTTTCTTTGCTTTTCTCAAAGGGAGTTCGCCCCTTTGAAAAAGGCGTTATTGAGCTCTTGGACAAAAAATGGATAGAGCTCAGAAAAGTAGGCAAGGAAACTGTGCTTTTCCCTAAAAAGGAATTAATTGAGCACATTCGCATCGCGCAAGGAGTATAAACTCCTTGTTTTTTAACCTTAAAATGCTAGTATTAAGCTATGATTAAGAATTTTGTCATTATTAGTCACATTGACCATGGAAAATCTACTTTAGCCGATCGGTTTTTAGAAATTACAAAAACCATTCAAAAAAGAAACAAGCAAACAAGGGTTTTAGATAGTATGGACTTGGAAATGGAAAAGGGGATTACCATTAAAATGAAACCTGTGAGAATGAAATACAAGAACACCATTTTAAACTTAATTGACACACCAGGTCATATTGATTTTAGCTACGAAGTTTCAAGAAGTTTAGCAGCGGTTGATGGCGCTATCCTTTTAGTTGACGCCACAAAAGGAGTACAAGCACAAACCATTGCTAATTTAGAATTAGCTAAAAATGAGGGCTTAACCATTATTCCTGCTGTGAATAAAATTGACGCACCTTTAGCAAATGTAGCAGAAGTTAAAAAAGAAATAGCAGACATTTTAGGAATTAAAGAGGACCAGGTTTTAGGCATTTCAGCTAGAACAGGTGAAAATGTTGAAAAACTCCTAAAAAGAGTTATTCAAGAAGTTAAAGAAGCAAAGCAAGAAAACAAAAAACCTTTTAGAGCCTTAATTTTTGATTCTGTTTATGACTCTTTTTTAGGAATCATCGCTTACGTCAAAGTTGAAGAAGGGGAAATCAATGCTTTTGATAAAATCTCTTTTATCAATTCCAAGTTTTCAAGCACTGCAAAAGAAGTAGGCGTCTTTAAACCAGAGCTTCAAAAAAAAGACAACCTAAAAGCAGGGGAAATCGGCTACATTGCTACTGGAATTAAAGACCCTGAAAAAGTAAAGATAGGGGACACCATTACAAAACAAGGACTAAATCTAAAACCCCTTGCCGGCTATAATCCAATTCTTCCGAAGATATTCATATCACTTTACCCTGCAGACCAAACAGACTTTGAAGTTTTAAAAGAAGCTCTCCAAAAGCTGACTTTAAACGATTCTTCACTTTTTTTTATTCCCCAAACATATCAAGTTTTAGGAAGAGGATTCTTGTGCGGTTTTTTAGGTAATCTTCACGCTGAAATCACCATAGAAAGACTTAAAAGAGAGTATGGAATTGAGCTTGTTATTGGAGCGCCCCAAGTTAAATACAAGGGAATCACAGGCAAAGGAGAGGAGATTAACATTTTAAATCCCACCATCTGGCAAGACAATTTTAAAGAAGTTTTAGAACCTTGGGCTAACCTTAAGCTCATTATTTCTCAAAAATACTTAGGTAATGTATTTGAACTATTAAAAGACACTGCTGGGAAGCACATTGAATCCAAACCCTTTTCAAAAGAAAGATACTTAATAGAATACGAAATTCCTTTAAGAGAGATTATTGGTAACTTCTATGATAACCTTTTAAATATTACACAAGGTTATGCTTCTATGACCTATACTGAAATCGGCTACTTCAAAGCTGACTTAGTTAAATTAGAGATTTTAATTAACAAGGAAAAAGAGGAAGCCTTTTCCAAGATCATTCCTAAGAGCAAAGCCTACGATGAAGCAAGAAAGCTTACTAAAAAGCTAAAAGAAGTATTGCCTGCCCAGTTGTTTAATTTAGCCATACAAGGTAAGATAGGAGGAAAGGTCATTGCAAGGGAAACAGTATCAGCCACAAGAAAAGATGTAACAGCACCACTTTACGGAGGAGACATAACCAGGAAAAAGAAACTTTTAGAAAAACAAAAAAAGAGCAAGAGCAAGCTCCAAGCAAAAGCAAGAGTTAATGTTCCTGCGGATGTATTTTTAAAAGTGTTTGGGTCTTAAG
>JAAZMU010000035.1 GCA_012798645.1 Patescibacteria group bacterium
TAAGTTTCAGCTCCCATCCTTATTTGTTCTTTTAAATTATGCCCTTTAAAGTTAATCATAAATTCCTGGAAAGCTAAATCATTTTTTGCATGAGTTCCTCCGTTAATTACATTAAAACAAGGGGAAGGAATGCTAATCTCACTACTAGATATGTTTGCTATGTAATTATATAATGGCTGTTTGTTTGCTAGAGCTCTTGCAGAGGCAAGTGAAACTGCCATAACAGCATTTGCTCCTAATTTATCTTTATTAAGTGAGATTAAAATATCATCAAGTTCTTTTTGAGAAGTAATGTTTTTTTCTTTAAGCTCATTTTGTATAATATTTTCAATGTTTGAAATAGCATTTAAAACTCCCTTGCCAAAATATCTATTTTCATCATTATCTCTTAATTCAAGAGCTTCCCTTTCTCCAACTGAAGCGCCAGAGGGAACAGAATCTACAAAAACTCCGTCTTCTGTTTCAAGACTAACTTCAATTGTAGGATACCCTCTTGAATCTAATATTTCTCTTGCTTTTATATTTTTAATTTTCATTTTTTCTTAAATAATTAAAGGCTGATAAACTAGCTACTGCTCCTGAGGCAGCAGCACAAATAATTTGCTTTACTTTTGAATTTATAATATCTCCTCCCGCATACAATCCCTTTGTTTTGGTTTCCATATCAGCATTAACAATGATTTCTTTTTTTTCATTTAAATCAACTAGGTCTTTTAAAAACTCTGTTTTAGGAATATATCCAATTTGGACAAAGACTGCTTTTAAGTTAGTTTCTATTGTTTCTTGATGATGCTTCCATAAAATGGAAGATACAAAATTGTTTCCTTTTATTTCTAAAGCCTCAGCGTTAGTATATACTTTAATATTGTTAAGCTTTTTAATCTTTTCTTGGTTTTTAATGTCTCCTAAAAGTGCTTTTCCTCTTTCTAAAAGTAAAATGTTTTTAGCGATACAACTTAAGAAAATAGCAGCCTCAAGTCCTGCATTTCCTCCTCCAATAATGGCTAGATCCTCTCCTTTATAAAAAGAGGCATCGCAGACTGGACAATAACCTACACCTTTTCCTAGAAACTCATTTTCTCCTTTAATGTTTAGTTTACGTGGCTCTCCTCCTGAGGCAACAATTAAGGTTTTGCTTTTAAATACCTTGCTTATTGTTTTAACTAAAAACAGATTGTTTTCCTTTTTAACTTCTTGTGCTTTATCTTCAATGACTTCAACATTTTCTTGTGCTTTTAAATGCTCTTCAAACTTTAAGGCAAGTTCAATACCAGATATAGAGGGAAAGCCTGTGTAGTTTTCAATACAAACTGCCTTATTAAAAAGTAGTCCTCCTAAGTTATCACTTAAAAGCAGTGTTTTTAAGTTGTTCCTAGATGCGTATATGGCAGCAGTTATGCCAGCAGGTCCACCCCCAATAATAATTAAATCGTATGTCATAATTTTTCTTTAGAAATAGTGCTTACAAATGATTTATACCACGAAGTAATGTCTCCACATTCAAGCCAATTCCCTTCTATTTCATAGCCATATATTGCTTTGCCAAGCTCTGCCATTTCTCCTAAGGCAACAGATATGGACACATTTTTAGCGGTCATTTCTCTATTTTTCCCTAGAAAATCAAAAACATCTTCAGTTAAAATCATTCTGCCCACAATAGCAAGGTTTGAAGGCGCATCTTCTAGTTTTGGCTTTTCAGAAGTGCCCTTTATTTTATAGAATCTGTTTGCTATTTTTTCTACTTTTACAATACCATAGCTTGGAATTCTATCTGGTGATACTTTCTTTAAA
>JAAZMU010000036.1 GCA_012798645.1 Patescibacteria group bacterium
AAATCTTAAAGTGGATTCTTTTCCTGTTTGGCTCCTATGCTATTTATTCTCTTCTTTTTTCCTTTGTTTATCTTTTTAATGATTCTTGCCTTGAAGTTTTAAAAGATGTGCATCCAACTTTAATCTTTATTTCTGAAGACCCTTTATCTCTTTTATACCTCGGCGGATACATAGCTATAGCAAGGGGAGTATCTCTTTTAATTAAAAAGTTAATTCTATTTATTGCTAGAGGCGCAAGTAAGCAGGGCAAGGTTGAAGCAGTAGCTGATGTTATAAGCTGGGTCTTTTTTGCACTCGCTCTTTTAGCCTCAGTTATTGTTATTCTTATTCTCCCTGTTATATCTAAACCCTTATTCTTTTAGTTTTATTTGCCTCAAGCTTTTCAAAATGCTATAATTAACATAGGAGGTTGAAAAATGGCAGAGCCACTCACAGTTGGATTTGTAATTAACTTTATGCAACTTATTACACTATTTATTGCTGCAATTTTTGCAGCACTGACAGCTGTTTTAATCGTCATTGTTTTCCTTGTTGGCTACTTTGTGTTTATAACATATGCGTACAAAGTCTTTTCAAGGGGAAGCGTTTTTGACGCAGGTTTGCAATTACTTATTATGACAGCGTTAGTCCTTCTTGCTACAGGGATTCTAGGCGGTTACCAGGCATTAGTTGTTAGCTTTACGCTATTTATTGTGCCTGCTGTTTTAATATTTTTAGCGGCAATTTACAGTCCACTAGAAGTAGAAACAAGAACCCTTTGATGTTGATTATACATCACAGGGTTTTTAATTGACCAAAACACAATAATTAGCTATATTATAACTATATGGATTCAAAAGAACTAAGGAGTTTGTTTTTAAATTACTTTCAAGAAAAAGGGCACAAAATCGTTGCTTCTTCTTCACTTATACCAGACGACGACACAGTTCTTTTTACCACAGCAGGAATGCAACAATTTGCTCCTTATCTTTCTTCTCAAAAAAATGTTTTAGAAAAGTTCCAAACAAGACACTTATGTTCCTGTCAAAAATGCTTTAGAACAGACGATATTGAAGAGATTGGAGATGACACTCATCAAACTTTTTTTGAAATGCTCGGCAATTGGTCTATTGGACAAGACCAGGCTGGCTATTTTAAAGAAGGTGCCATTAAATACGCTTTAGATTTTCTAGTGAATAAGCTTGGCTTAGTTAAAGATAAATTTCACATCACTATCTTTAAAGGAAATTCCTTTATCCCTAAAGATGAAGAAGCAAAGGAAATATGGGAAAGACACGGAATTACTCACTTTCATGAATTTGGAGAAGCAGACAACTTTTGGGGACCTGTTTCCAATGTAGGACCATGCGGACCATGCTCTGAAATACACTATGACAGGGGGGAAGAGTATGGATGTAAAGATTGCGGACCTAATTGTGATTATTGTAAAAGGTTTGTTGAAATATGGAATCTTGTTTTTATGGAATACTTTAAAAATGAAAAAGGAGAATATGAAAAATTAAAACAAACTAATATTGATACAGGCATTGGCTTTGAAAGACTTTTAGCAATTTTAAATAAAGAAAACTCAGCTTATGAAACAGACCTTTTTAGTGATCTCATTAAAGAAATAGAAAAACACGCAACTTTAAAATACAAAGATGACAAAATAGCTTATAGAATTATTGCCGATCATTTAAGAGGTTCCTCTTTTTTAATTGGAGAGAACATCTTACCTTCTAACACTGAAAGAGGCTATATCCTAAGAAGACTTTTAAGAAGAATTATTAGATACGCAAGAATAATTGATTTAGACTTAAATAGTATAGATCGCTTAATTAAAGTAATTATATTAAAGTATCACCATATTTATCCTGAATTAAATCAAGAAAACATTGTTAATATTTTTAATATAGAAAAACAAAAGTTTGCAAGAACACTAGAAAAAGGTTTAAAAGAAATTGAAAAGCTAACAGAAATTACTCCGAGGCAAGCTTTTTTCCTTTATCAAACCTTTGGCTTTCCCATTGAAATGATTAAAGAGGAAGCAAACAAAAAAGGAATTGAAATAGATGAAAAAGGGTTTAAAGAAGAACTTAAAAAACACCAAGAAATCTCACGCAAAGGAGCAGAAAAAAAGTTTGGCAAAAATGCAAGCGAAAAAGAAATTAAGCTCCATACTGCAACCCATCTAATGCATCAAGCCCTAAGAGATGTTTTAGGAGAAAGCGTTCAGCAAATGGGGTCAAGTATTAATAATGAAAGATTAAGGTTTGACTTTTCTTATACCAAAAAATTAAGCCAAGAACAAATTAAAGAAATAGAAGATATTGTTAATCAAAGAATTAAAAACGGGTTTAAGGTAATCAAGGAAGAAATGTCTTTAGAAAAAGCCTTAGCTACAGGTGCGCTTGCTTTTTTTAAGGAAAAATACAAAGAAGTTGTAAATGTTTACACCATTAAAAATAATAATGAAATTTATTCAAAGGAAATATGTGCTGGTCCACACATAAAATCCTCAGAAAACCTAGGAACATTTAAGATTTTAAAAGAATCTAGTTCTGGTGCTAATACACGAAGAATAAGAGCAGTAATAAACTAAAACTATGACAAAAATTATAGACATAATTCCACCCATTAAAAGTAAAACTAACAATGTAAGAGTTTTTAAAAAAGACGAAGAAGGCAAAAACAGCCTTTTAAGAGTTTTAGCTCTTATCATTATTCTTATCATTATTATACTTGGCATTGCTTTTTTCTGGGAAGGCAAGGGAAGAATCACTATTTACCCTCTAACAAAAAACATTGAGTTTGAGGAAATAATATACATATCTGCTAAAGAAACCAGTATTGACTTTGAAAACAACATTCTTCCAGGAGAGTATTTTATAGAAAAACTAGATTTTGAAGAAACTTTTGAGGCTACAGGTTCTGACGAAACAGGTGCAAAAGCAACCGGAACTATTACTGTTTGCAACAGCCGTTCTCTCCCTTTAAACCTTCAGAAAAGTACTAGATTTTTATCTCAAGAAGGAAACTTAATCTATACTGCCGAGCAAGCCCTTACCATTCCCGCTAAAGATTGTATTGAAGCGGCTGTTATTGCAGAAGAAGCTGGAGAGGAGTACAATATTACTTCTTCCACTTTTTCAGTTCCTGGACTTTTAAAGTATCCAGACTGGTATAGTGTTATCTCTGGAGAACTAAAAGAAGGACAAGCCTTGAGTGGGGGCTCTAGGTCTGCCATTAAAGTGATCACAGAAAAAGACATTGAAAAAGCAGAAGAAACCTTTAAAGAGGCTTTAATCGAAAAAGGCAAACAATCTTTAAAAAAGAATTTAGATGAAGTGGGCGCCTATGTTTATGAAGAAAATAGCTTTGAGCAAGATTTTGACAAGTTTATTACTCTAGGCACAAAAGGAGACAAGGTTGATAATTTTAAAATTCAAGCTACAATTACAACCAAAGTCTTAGTTTTTAGAAAATCTGATGTTGATAAATTTATTTCAAGTAAGATACTCCTAACCGAGGAAAATAGAGAATTTGTTCCTAACACAATATTTAAGGAATTCAAAAAAGACGAAGAAAATGAAGATGCTTTAATTTTAAGAGTAAGTGCAAAGACATACCCAAAGATAAGCGAAGTTCTATTATTAAATGATATTAAAGGATTAGAGATTGAGGATTGTAAAAACATATTAAAAGGCTTTCCAGAGATTAAAAGCGCTGACATAACTGCTTCACTGTTTTGGAAAAATAGATTACCTAATAAAAAAGAAAATATAGATATAGAAATTGAATTTGAAGACTAAAAGGTCAAACCACTTGACCGATTAAGTTTTTTTTGTTATTCTTTCAATGTCATATGGCAAAAAACGATCAAAAAATTAAAAAAGAAGGAGTTGTTATAGAAAGTCTCCCAAATGGATTCTTTAAAGTTGAATTAGATAATGATGAGGGACAAGTACTTGCACACTTAGCTGGCAAGTTAAGAGTGAATAAAATTAGAGTACTTTTAGGAGATAGGGTAGTAGTAGAAATGACCCCATATGATAGCAAAAGAGGTAGAATAATTTATAGGAAAAAATGAGAGTAAAAGCATCTGTTAAAAAAATTTGTAAAGATTGTAAAATTGTCCGCAGAAAAGGACGTGTTTATGTGATTTGTAAAGTAAATCCAAAGCATAAACAAAGACAAGGATAATATAATAATATTTATGCCAAGAGTTTTAGGAGTACATATTCCAGACGAAAAAAGAATAGAAATTTCATTAACCTATGTTTACGGAATAGGGAAGACTTTGTCTAAAGAAATTTTAGAAAAAGCTAAGATTCCTTTAGATAAAAAAGCTAAAGATCTAACCCAAGAAGAACTTAACAAAATTAAAGAAGTTGTTGAAACTAATCACTTAGTAGAAGGAGATTTAAAGCGAGACACAATGGTAAATATTAAAAGATTAAGAGATATTGGCTCTTGGAGAGGGCAACGTCATTCAAAAAGGCTTCCTGTGAGAGGACAAACAACAAGAGTAAACAGTAGAACCGTTAGAGGGAACAAAAGAGTAACAGTTGGCTCAGGAAGAAAAGGAGCTCCTTCACCAAAATAATAATATGGGAAAAAAACACATCAAAACACAAACAAAAGAAGAAATGGTTAAAGAGGGTGAAAAGCTTCAAAAAGTTTTTAAAAAAGACTCTGAAAAGCCAGTTTCAAGAAAAACAGCAAAGCAAGGCGCCTTTTATATCTTCAGTACCTACAACAATACAATTATCACCTTAACTGATCAGTTTGGAAACGCATTATCCCAAAGGTCTGCTGGTAGATTAGGTTTTAAAGGCAGTAAAAAGTCCACTCCTTTTGCAGCTTCTAAAGTCGCTGAAGCAATTGGACAAATTGCCGAGAAAATGGGCATTAAAAGAGTAAGAGTGTTTGTTAAAGGCGTTGGCTCAGGCAGAGAATCAGCTGTAAGGTCTCTTGCAAACCAAGGTTTTGAACTATTATCAATTAAAGACACAACAGGAATTCCACATAATGGCTGTCGTCAAAGAAAACCTAGAAGATTATAATAAAAATATGATTAAACAACCTAAATGTAAAATTTGTAGAAGAGCAGGCGAGAAATTGTTTTTAAAGGGAGAACGATGTTTTACTCCTAAGTGTGCGCTTGTTAAAAGACCTTTTCCACCAGGACAAAGAGCAAAAAGAAGAAGAGGAGGATTATCTGAATATGGAAGAGAGCTTAGAGAAAAGCAAAAAATCAAAAACTCTTATCTTTTGTCAGAAAAAGAATTTAGAAATTATGTTAAAGCGCTTTTAGATACAAAAACTAAAATAGTTGAAGACGTTCCTTCTGCTTTTGTTAAAAGCGTAGAAACAAGATTAGATAATATTGTATTTAGATTAGGATTTGCTAATTCAAGAGGCGAGGCAAGACAAATGGTATCTCATGGTCATTTTTCCGTTAATAATAGAAAAACCACAATACCATCAAGGCAAATTAAAATCAGCGATAAAATAACAATTAGAAAAGAATCAAGAGAAAAACCAATATTTAAAGATATTGAAGAGAAATTAAAGAAAACCAAAATACCAACCTGGCTTTCAATGGATAAAAAAACTCTTGAAGGAGAAATTAAAAGATATCCAAAAATTGACGATGTTCAGCTACTTGGTGAATTATCTTCAGTTTTTGAACATTATTCAAGATAAAATATTTAAATATGATATCATTACCTACATCAATTAAAAAAAGTAGCAAAAACAACAATTATGGTGTTTTTGAAATAGAACCATTTCATCCAGGATATGGAATTACTATTGGAAACGCCTTAAGACGTGTAGCTTTGTCTTCTCTTCAAGGCTCTGCAGTTTCAACAGTGAAGATTAAAGGAGTTTCCCATGAATTCGTGGCTCTTGAGGGAGTAAAAGAAGACGTGCTTCACATTCTTTTGAATCTTAAGCAATTAAGGTTTAAAATGCATAGAGACGAACCTCAAACTGCAACCTTAAAGGTTAAAGGAGAAAAAGAAGTCACTGGAAAAGATTTGAAATTTGGAGCAGACTTAGAGTTAGTAAACAAAGAGCAACACATTGCCACAATCACTGATAAAAAAACAGAATTAGAAATTGAAATTACAATTGAAAAAGGGTTTGGTTACAAACTTGTAGATGACAGTGCTAAAGAAAAAAAAGAAATCGGTGTTATGGAGCTTGACAAGATCTTCACTCCCGTTAGAAAGGTAAATTACAAAGTTGAAAATGTTCGAGTAGGAAAAAGAACTGATTTTGATAAATTAATTCTTGAAATTGAAACAGACGGAATAATCACACCAGAACAAGCCCTGCTTGAAAGCATTGAAATCCTAGACGCTCATTTTCAGTTTTTAAAAGGTGATCTTTCTGCTGAAAAACAAGTAAAAATTAAAGACCTTGAATTAAGTGAAAAAGTAATGAACACTCTTAAGGAAAATGATTTTAAAGTTGTTTCTGACCTCACTTCAAGAACAGAGGAAGAACTAGCTATGATAAAAGGAATTGGAAAAAGAGGAGCAAAGGAAATCAAAAAAGTCTTAGAAAGTTTAAAGCTGAATTTTAAGTTATGAAAAAATTAAAAAAAGGAAGAAAATTTAAAAGAGAAAAAGACCAAAGAAAAGCACTTTTAATAGCTCTAGCATCAGCTTTAATTTTATCTGAAAAAATTAAAACCACTGAAGCCAAAGCCAAAGAACTTTCTCCTTTTATAGAAAAGAAAATAACCAGAGCAAGAAAAGGTGATTTACTTGCAAGAAGACTTCTTTTAAAAGACTTTTCTCCAGATATAGTTAAAAAGTTAATCAGTGATATTGCTCCAAAATATAAGGAAAGACAAGGAGGCTATACCAGAGTAGTTAAGCTCGGACAAAGAAAATCAGACGGAGCTAGAATGGCAATAATTGAATTAGTATAATATTATGGAAACTTACAACATAGATGCAAAAGATAAAGTATTAGGAAGACTTGCAACAGAAATTGTTCTGCTTTTAAGAGGTAAAAACAAGCCTGATTTTATGCCAAACAAAGACTCAGGTAATATTGTCATTGTTAAAAATATTGAAGACATTAAAATTACTGGAGACAAGCTTGAAAAGAAAACCTATTTTAAACATACTGGCTACATTGGAAGTGAGAAGTTCATTCCTATGAAGGAATTTAGCAAACAAGAATTATTAAGAAAAGCTGTTTTAGGTATGCTTCCTAAAAATAAATTAAGAAAGCAACAAATCAATAGATTAAAATTTGAGAAATAAAATGGTAAAAGAAAGTAAAACAACTAAAAAACAAGTAAAATATATAAGTACTGTTGGCAAGAGAAAAACCGCTGTTGCTAGAATTAGATTATTTCAAAAAGGAAAAAACAAGATTACTGTCAATGAAAAAGACTACAAAGACTATTTTCAAACAGAAGA
>JAAZMU010000037.1 GCA_012798645.1 Patescibacteria group bacterium
AGGATTAAAATTTCGGAAATATGGGAGAATTGAAATAGGAGTTGTAATTAAGGGTAAAGTTTACATAGGAAAAAATTCAATAATTAAAAGTGGCTCTTATATTGAAGGTTCTGTTTTTATAGGAGATAATTGTAAAATTGGGCCAAATGCCTATATCAGAGAAAATACAGTTATAGAAGATAATTGTTCTATTGGCGCAGGGGTTGAAATTAAAAATTCAATAATTGGGGAAAATACAAAGATAAATCATTTAGCATATGTGGGAGATTCAATACTTGGAGAAAATGTTAATTTAGGAGCAGGCACAATTACAGCAAATTTAAGGCATGATGGAAAAACAATTAAAACTTTGGCAAACAATGTGTTAATTGACACAAAAAGACAAAAGTTTGGAACGGTTATAGGAGATAATGTTAAGACTGGTGTTTCCACAGTTATATTTCCTGGTAGAAAAATATGGCCAAACAAAATAACATATCCACAAGAGAAAGTAGAAAAAGATTTAATATAATGATATACTAAAAAACAATGACAAGAGTAATAGCAGTTGCAAATCAAAAAGGAGGAGTTGGAAAAACTTCAATCGCTGTAAATTTACCAGTGTTTTTAACAGCATATGGAAAGCGTGTGCTTTTGGTAGATTTTGATTCGCAGGCAAATGCAACTTTTTCTTTAGGGATAGATCCTAACACATTAAGAAAGTCAGTTTATGAGGCAATTCTAGGGGAGGTTCATCCTCAAGAAGTGATTAAGCGAACTGTTTTTTTGGGATATGATGTGCTTCCAACATCACATGACCTTGCTGGGGCTGCAGTTGAGCTTGTTAATATGAAAGATAGAGAGTACAGACTTAAAAAAGTAATTGATTCAGTTAAAAATAATTATGATTTAGTTTTTATTGATTGTCCGCCATCTTTAGGACTTCCTACCTTAAATGCGCTTGTGGCAGCGGATGATGTTATAATCCCTGTCCAGGCTGAGTTTTTATCTATTGAAGGGCTTTCACAATTACTTTCCAATATTAAGTTGATCAATGAGAATTTAGATAGGGATATTCAAATTATGGGGGCAGTATTAACAATGTATTTAAGGAGGAATAAGGTGAGTCAAGAAGTTGAAAAGGAATTACGAAGGAACTTTGAAGATTATGTTTTTGATGCAATAATTCCAAGAGCAACTGTTTTAGCAGAATCTCCTCGTTATGGAAGAACAATTTTAAGGCATGCTCCAAATTCTAAAGCAGTGAATGCATTTAGAGAGCTTGCAGAAGAATTTATAAGAAAATTATGAAAAAAAGAGGTTTAGAATCTTTAATACCAAAAAAGAATAATGAGGATTATGATGAGGGTCCATCTCAAAAGGAAAGTGTTTTTTGGGTTGAAGTTGATAAAATAAAAGTAAATCCTTATCAACCAAGAGCACATTTTGATGAAGAGGATTTAGATAGTTTAGCAGAGTCTATTAAAAGACACGGTATTTTGCAACCTTTAATTGTTTCAAAAATTTCAAAAAATGAATACGAACTTGTTGCTGGAGAAAGAAGATTAAGAGCAGCAAAGCAGGTAAATATTGATAAAGTGCCAGTTATAATAAGGGCGCCTGACGAACAAGAGAAATTAGAATTAGCTTTAATTGAGAATGTTCAAAGAAGAGATTTAAATCCAATGGAAAAAGCAGAAGCTTTTAAAAGGCTAAGAGATGAGTTTGACCTCAGGGATTGGGAAATAGCAAAGATTATGGGTAAAAGTAGGGAGGTGATCACAAACACAGTGCGGTTTTTGAATTTAACTTCTTTGGGAAAGAATGCTTTAAGAGCAGAACAAATTTTTGAAGGGCACGCTAAGGTTTTACTTTCTCTTCCTAAAGACGAGCAAAACAGGTTTATTAAAATGATAATAAAAGAAAAATTAACTGTAAGACAGCTTGAGAAAAGAGTGCGTGATTTTAAGAATCCTAGAAAGCCCTTGAACTTAGAAGACCAGGAAAGTTTGGATGAATTTGAAAATAGATTTAAGAAAGTTTTAAAATACGATAACATTAAAATCAAGGGAAATAAGAAGAATTATCAGGTTGTTATTAAATTTAAGACTGCAAAAGAAATGGAAGATTGGATAGATAACCTATGAACAATCTTTGTTTGAGCAAACAGTTTTTTTCCCTTTTTCTACCATAAGAGAGCCACATTTTTTGCATAATTCTTTGGTTGGTTTGTCCCAAAGAGCAAAATCACAATCTGGCCATTTTGTACAGGCATAGAATATCTTGCCTTTTTTTGTTCTTTTTTCTGTGATTTTTCCAATACCACATTGAGGGCAAGTAATGCCGAGGTCTTTTTTCAAAGATTCTGCGTATTTACATTTTGGAAATCCTGTGCAGGCTAGAAATTTTCCAAACCTACTCATTTTAATAGCTAAAGGTTTTTGGCATTTAGGACATATTTTATCTGTTATTTCTGGCTCTGGTTTTTGTGTTTTAACTTCTTTGTATTTTCTTTCGAGATTTTCATTAAAAGGAAAGTAAAAGTTTTTTATAACTTCTCTCCAGTTTTCTTTTCCTTCTCCAATGTTGTCTAGTTTTTTTTCCATTTCTGCGGTGAATTTATAATCAACAATGTTTTCAAAATTTTCTTTAAGCGTATTATTTACAATTTGTCCTATTTCTGTAGGGGCGAACCTTCTATCTTCATTTTTTTCTACATAGTTTCTTGTTTGAATGGTTGAAATAATAGTTGCGTAGGTGGATGGTCTTCCTATTTCATATTCTTCCAGTTTTTTAATAAGAGAGGCTTCATTGTATCTTGCCTTAGGCATAGTAGAATGATCTTCTTTTTTTAATTTCTTTAATTTTAGAATTTGCTTTTCTTGGAGTTTAGGAAGTTTATTTTCCTTGAATTTCATTTCATAAACTTTCAAAAACCCATCAAATTTTAGAGTAGATCCGCTCGCTTCAAATGTATAATTATCGGCTTTTATTTCTACTTTTTTAGAATCAAAAATAGCAGAAGACATTTGGCTTGCCAAGAATCTGTTATAAATTAAATCATAGAGCTTTTTTTGTTTTGCATCCAATTTTAAATTAGTTTGAAAAGTAGGTCTAATTGCTTCGTGTGCTTCTTCGGCTCTTCCTTTTGTTTTAAAGATTCTTTTTGTGTAATAGCTATTTCCGAATTTTTCTTTAATTACTTTTTCTGCTTTGTTTAAAGCTTCGCTTGAAACATTCAATGAATCAGTTCTGTGATATGTGATATAGCCTTTTTCATATAAATTCTGCGCTAGTCTCATAGTCATTTTTGATGAGAATCTGAATTTCTTGTTGGCTTCTTGTTGGAGAGAGGAGGTTTTGAAAGGTGCTTGCGGGTGCCTTTTTATTTCTTTTTTTTCTATTTTCTGAACAATATATTCTGCATTTTTTAAGTTTTTTATTATTTCTTCTGCTTGCTTATTTGTTTTTATAGCGAGTTTGTCTAATTTTTTATTATTAATTTTTGTGAGTAAAGATTCAAAATCTTTGAATACAGCAGAGATTGTAAAATATTTTTCTGGTTTAAAGTTTTTTATTTCTTCCTCTCTTTCACATATTAATCTAACCGCAACAGATTGAACTCTACCTGCAGATAATCTTCTTGCTACTTTTTTCCATAGAAAAGGAGAAAGTTTATAGCCTACGATTCTATCTAAAATTCTTCGTGCTTGCTGTGCATCAGATAAATTCTCATTTAGTTTTAAAGGATTTTTAATGGCATTTTGAATAGCTGTTTTTGTAATTTCATGGAAGACAACTCTTTTATAATCCTTTAATTTAAGCGCTTCAATTAAATGCCAGGAGATTGCCTCTCCTTCTCTATCTGGGTCTGTTGCAAGTATAATTTCATTAGCCTTTTCAGCTTCTTTTTTTAGTAAATTTAGGTTTTTTCTTGCTTTTGTGGGGATAACATATTTGGGTTCAAAATCATTTTCAATGTCTATGCCAAAAGTGCTTTTGGGAAGATCCCTTATATGTCCATAGGAAGATAAGACTTTGAAGTCTTTTCCTAAAAAGTTTTTAATTGTTTTTGCCTTTGTTGGGCTTTCTACGATTACAAGTTTCATTATATTATTTTTTCTACACCATTTTGTATGGCTTCGTCAAGTAGTAGTATTATTTTATTAATGGTTTGATCTATTATTTCTTGGTCTTGTTTTTTGAATTTCTTTAAAACATAATCTGCTAAGTTATGTTCTTTCCCATTATTTATTCCTATTCTAAATCTTACAAAACTTTGTGAATTTAATTTCTCAATAATTGACTTGATGCCATTATGAGAAAAGGCTGGAATGTCTTTATTTATTTTAAAGTCTCCTAAATTTAATCTGTTTTCATCGTGGATAATCCAGATATTATCAGGTATGATTTTAAAATAAGAGGAGACTTGCTCAACTCCTGTGCCCGAATTATTCATATATGTTTGTGGTTTAATTAAAATAATGTTTCCTTTTTTTGAGAGTAAAACATTTTTAAAAAGAGAGTATTCAGGGAAGTTAAATTTTTCTTTGAATAAATCAATTACGGCAAAGCCAATGTTGTGAGGAGTATTATTGTATTTTTCTTCAGGATTTCCTAATCCTGCTATTAAAATCATATATTAATTATACACTACTTTACTTGAAAATAAAGAGGGGATTTGTTAAGATATATTTAAATGTTCCTAAAAAGCGGAATATTTGAAGGCAGATGCAATATTTAGATATTAAAAATCTACTAATTCTTTCCGCTAAAGCCTTATTTTTAATTCAAAATATGCACAAGAGGTTGTTTTTTTGGGAGGTACAGCTCTTCGTATAGTATATAACAATACTAGATTTTCAGAAGACCTTGATTTTGATAATTTTAAGCTTAGCGAAAGTGAGTTTAAGGATCTTGTAAATGAGGTGAAAAAAGAATTAGAGTTTCAGGGGTATAAGGTGAAAACTAAAAATGTGTTTAAAGGTGCGTATAGATCATATATTAAAATACCAGAAGTTTTATTTGATAGTAAAATATCTGATTTAAGAGAGGAGCAAATAATGATTCGAATTGATACTGTTCCGCAGGCATTTGATTATAAAAAGGATTTGAAAATTTTAAATAAATTTGATGTTTTTACTCAGATCTATACAACGCCAATAGACATTCTTCTTTCTCAAAAATTTATGTAGCACTTAATCGTCCACGTCCTATGGGTAGAGACTTTTTTGATATTGTTTTTTTAATATCTCAAACAAAGCCAAATTATGAATATCTAAAAAAGAAGCTTGATATTAATAATGGAGACGAGCTTAAAAAGGTTTTACTTTCAAGAACTTTGAAGCTTGATTTTAATGAGCTTGCAAAAGATATTGAGCCTTTTCTTATTAATACGGGCGAAAGCAAAAGAGTTTTGCTATTTAGGGAATATATTCAATCTGTGGAGTTTTGAGTTTTTTTGTGTCGTGCCTTTTATAGACAATAGAAGGATTTTGTGATAGTAAATAGATACCGTTGAAAAACGGAGGTGAAAAGAATGAAGATTTTCATTATCAGGAATCCTGGTGAGGATCCTGTAGAAATTAATGTGGGTTTTATACCACGGAATTGGAAGGAACGTCTCTTTCCGCCGAAAAAAACGGTAGAACTAAATAAGATGGTTCCCATAAAGGGAATTGGCACCGAAGTTCGTCCTGTTTTTGACAAGGACGGGAGAATAAAGCTCTTTGAAAGATGTTTTGGCGAGGATGATACTTCTAATTGTTTGGTTCTTGTGAGAAGCAAGCAGTATCAGCGGCGAAGATTCTTTAATTTAAAGAATGGAAAGATCCTTGCTAAAGAAACATGGGATGGCACAGACCTTGAAGACCAATATGATTTCTTTTTATGTCTTGCTAATCCAAAGACATCCTTTGTATTTGGAAGAAAAGGTGAATATTTTATTGATTATTGGCATTCTTCAAGAGAGACGTGGTATAATTACGAATACAGGTTTAATGGAGAAACATGGAGCTGTGTGGATGTTTCTCCTCCGCGGATAAAATCGACACTTGAGTCGTGCTTTTCCG
>JAAZMU010000038.1 GCA_012798645.1 Patescibacteria group bacterium
CAAGTTTTCTGCAAATGGGAAATAATTAACGGAGAAAAACCCATTAATGAAATTTTTGAAATTATTAAAAGTAAGCTAAAATAATATGAAAATAAATAAATATTTAGATCATACAAAAATAGGTAAGAATGTAGAAAAACAAGACATTATTAAAACCTGCAAAGAAGCTAAAGAATGGAGCTTTAGAGGTGTGTGTGTTAATCCTAAATGGGTAAAATTAACTAAAAAAGAGTTAAAAGAAACAGATATTAAAGTTGTTGTTTTAATAGATGAACCTATTGGAGATTCTGATTATAAAAAAAGAATTGAATTGTGCAAAAAAGCAGTTTTAAATGGCGCAGACGAACTTGATGTGGTAATTAATATTCCTCAGGTAAAGCATGAAAAATGGAATAAAGTTTTAAGAGATCTAAAAGGAATTTGTAAAATAAAAGAAACCAAAGTTATTATTGGAAGTGGCTATCTAACCGACGAAGAAATTGCAAAAGTTTCTGAGCTCGTAAAAGAAGCTGGTGCTATCTGTGTTAAAACAGCTACAAGCAAAGACCCATTAGAAAATAGGGAACTTGAAGAAAAAGCAAGACATTTAAAAATTATGAGAAAAAACGCAAAAGGACTTTTAATAAAAGCATCAGGAAATATCAGAACACTAGAAGATGCCAAGTTTATGATTAAAGCTGGTGCTGATATTATAGGAACAAGTTCTTCTGTAAAAATTATGAAAGCATATGCAAAATAAATATGATGTTACAATTGGGCTTGAAATACATATTGAATCAAAAACAAAAAGCAAAATGTTTTGCTCTTGCTTAAATGATCCCAACGAAAAAACACCAAACATTAATATCTGTCCTGTTTGTATGGGACATCCTGGGACATATCCTAAAATAAATGAACAAGCCATTAATAATATAATTAAATTAGGGCTTGCTTTAAATTGCTTGATTTCAAAGTGCACAAAGTTTGACAGAAAACACTATTTCTATCCAGACCTTCCTAAAGGTTATCAAATTTCTCAAATGAATTATCCAATCTGCCAAAGTGGACATCTTAATATAGGGGATAAAACAATTAGAATAAATAGAATCCATCAAGAGGAAGATGCAGGCAAACTAATCCATGAAAAAAATGAATCCTTAATTGATTTTAATAGAGCAGGAGTTCCTTTAATTGAGCTTGTAACTGAACCTGATTTTAATTCAAAAGAAGAAGTGATTGCCTTTGCAAAAGAATTGCAATTAATAGCTCGCTATCTAAACATATCTGATGCTAATATGGAAAAAGGGGAAATGAGAATAGAAGTTAACTTATCCCTTAAGGAAAAACAAGACAAAGAGCTTGGTACTAAAGTTGAAGTTAAAAACCTAAATTCATTTAAAACAGTAGAAAAAGCCATTGAATATGAAATGCAAAGACAAGCAAGTCTTTTAAATAAAGGAGAAATAATTGAGCAAGAAACACGAGGGTTTGATGAACAAAAACAAGCCACAGTAAGCCAAAGATTAAAAAAAGAAAGTCATGAATACAGATATATGCCTGACCCAGACCTTCCCATACTTGAATTAACAGATAAAAGGATAAGCAAGATAAAGTGTGAAATTCCTGAGCTTCCTCAAGCAAAAAGACAAAGATTTAAAAAAGAATACGGCATAGATGATAAAAAAATATTAGAAATATTTGTTGAAAATAAAGAGTTTGGCGCCTATTTTGAAAAAGTAGCTACTGAACTTTTAGAATGGATGAATGCAATCAAGATTAATGAGACGCACTACTTTGATTTAATTAAATTAGCTTGTAATTACTTAACCTCAGATTTAATTGGACTAGCAAAAGGCGAAGTCATTGATTTTAGCCATAAAATTGACCCAGAAAACTTTGCAGAATTAATCACTATTATCCACAAAGGCGATATTAATAGTAAAATTGCAAAAATAGTTTTAAAAGAAATGTATGATTATGGGTCTGACCCCTCTCATATTATTGAAGACAAAGAACTTAAACAAATTGACGATAAAGAGGAAGTAAGGCAGATTATAAAGGAAGTTTTAGCCTCTAACAAGAGCGCAGTTTTAGACTATAAAAAGGGAAAGACAGCCAGCCTTCAATTTTTAATAGGGCAAACAATGGCAAAGTCAAAAGGCAAGATTCATCCTGATAAAGCAAAACAAGTTCTCTTAAAAGAACTTGAAAATATATAATAAAATGATATTATTAAAATATAATTAACTAATAGAAAAGATATGTATTCATTAAAAGCAGAAACACGAGAAAAAAGGGAAAAACAAGAAGGATTTATA
>JAAZMU010000039.1 GCA_012798645.1 Patescibacteria group bacterium
AATCTTGCTGATTTTCTAACTATTACCTCTTTTTCAAGAGTTAAAAAAGCAATAGATTTTGCAGATAAAAAAGGAGTGCAGTTAAATTCAAGTATTCTCCTCTATTTTCTCCTAACCCACAGAAATAAGAAAATAGATTTTATCTTTAATAGGTTGCTTTTAGATAAAAAGGAAATCATAAAAGAACTTAAAAAAACAATGCTTGTATCAAAAGATTACGACGAAAGCACGGGAACAACTCACAACCTTGATTCAATTATGCTAGAGTCCGCAAAAGCCTGTATCAGAAGAAAAGGAAAAAACATTAAAACAAATGATATTTTATCAGCCTTGTCTAAAATAGAGCCTGTTTTAAAGGAGCATCTAAGAGTAAATAAATTAAAAAAAGAAGATATTGATAATCTAAACTTCTGGCAAGAAAATCTTTTTGAGAAAATTAAAAACATTAAAAAGTGGTGGAGTAAAGAAAATCTTTCTAAAATTGGAAGCATTGCAACTGATTGGTCTTTTGGATTTACCCCCACATTAGATAAGTATTCAACTGATTTAACTAGCCTTATTCAGCAAACAGGTTTTGTAGAAGCTATTGGGCACAAAAATGAAAGAGCACAAGCAGAAAGGGTTTTAATAAGGGGAAATGAAAACAATGTTCTTTTAGTAGGGGATAGTGGCATTGGAAGACTTAGCATTGTAAGAGCAATTGTACAAAGATGTTTTTTAAAGCAATCTTTTGAAGAATTAAATAAAAAAAGATTTATTGAACTTAATATGCAAGCCTTGCTTGCTGAAGCAACCTCAATAGATGAAGTAGAAAGCATTTTAGATACTTGTTTTAAAGAGGCTTCACTTGCAGGAAACATTATTATTGTTTTAAGTGATTTTGATAATTATATCAATGAGCAAAGCGTAGCTGGTAAAACAGACATATCAGCACTTATTGTCCCATATCTAAGAAATCCCGAATTTAAATTTATAGGGATAACTTCTTTTAGTGGTCTTCATAAATACATTGAATTTAAGCCTCAAATATTATCACTCTTTGAAAAGATTGAGGTGTCTGAAGCCACAGAAAAAGAAACCATATTGATTCTTCAAAGAGAAATCCCAGCAATAGAGCATAAGTACAACCTATTTATCACTTACCCTGCCATTATTAGAATTATTGAATTATCTAAAAAATACATTCAAGACAATCCTTTTCCTAAAAAAGCTATTGTGCTTTTAAACGATGTAGCAGTGTATGTTAGCTCTTACTTAAAAGAAAAAGTAATGCTAGTGGAGCATGTTGAAAAGATAATGTCAGAAAAAACAGAGATTCCAATTGGCAAATTATCAATAGATGAAAGGGAAGTCTTGCTTAATTTAGAAAACTTAATCCACAAAAGAATCATTAACCAAAATGAGGCTGTCCTAGAAATATCTGCTTCTTTAAGAAGGGCAAGAACAGGCATTAAATCAAAAACAGGTCCCATGGGGACATTCCTTTTTTTAGGTCCTACAGGAGTTGGAAAAACAGAAACTGCAAAAGCACTTGCCGAATCCTATTTCGGTTCTGAAACTAAAATGATCAGGTTTGATATGTCAGAATTCCAAACTAGTGAAGACATTAAAAGATTTATTGGAGAGAAAAACAATCCAGGACTTTTAGCTTTAAAGGTAAGGAAAAATCCATTTTCCCTTATTCTTTTTGATGAAATTGAAAAATCACACCCGAATATTTTAAACTTGCTTCTTCAAATTTTAGATGAGGGATTTATGACAGATTCGCTTCAAAGGAAAATTGACTTTACTAATACCATCATTATTTCCACCTCAAATGCAGGCTATAAAATAATATTAAAAGCCTTTAAAGAAAAAAAAGAGCTTCATTTAATTAAGCAAGAACTCTTGGATTACATATTCAATAAGGCTATTTTCAGACCAGAGCTAATTAACAGGTTCGATGCTTTTGTTTTGTTTCAATCTCTTTCAAAGGAAAACTTGGTTAAAATAGCAGAGCTAAGATTTAAGAAACTTCAAAAAAACTTATCACGAAAACAAATCACTTTAAATGTTTCTAATAAGGCAAAAATGAGAATAGTTGAACTAAGCTACAATCCTCAATTCGGTGCAAGGGAAATGCGAAGAGTAATTCAAGACAAGATTGAAAACGAACTTGCCAGATCATTTCTCGCAAATGAGATTAAAGAAGGAGACACTATTTTAATTGATGACGATTTTAAAATCAATGTAATTAAAAGCTAAGACCATTGACAAAAGGGCTTTATTATAGGATAAAGTAAGTGGTGACTTGAAATGGATCCAGATTTTGAGACAGATGGATACATCGAGGAAGAAGAGATCATCATTAGATCTTTTGGTCCAGTAAAAGAGAGACGTTACGGACCTGTTTTTGACAGGTTTGGGGAAATCATCGGATGGGAGGATGAACATCCCCCCGCAGAAGAAAAGCAAAAGCAAAACAAAAAAGAGGTATCAAAAAAGGAGAACCTCTCTAAATAACCCTCCTTTTTTATTGGATAACAAACCCCTTGACAAACCACTACCATTGTCTTATAAAAAACAAGGAGAGAAAAAATGAGAAAGAAAATCGGGGAAGAGATGAACCCTTCCCTTGTGTCACTCCAAGGTGTCGCCAATAAATATGGCGAGCTAATGGCAAAAAAACACCTTGAAGATCTTTTAGAAGTTTTCCTTCGTGAGATCTTTAAGAACAAAGAGGGTCGTCTCGAGGTAGAACTAGAGGCGATCAAAGGATTAGGGGTTCCTTTTATCATGAGCCTAGTTAAGGCTTGTGATATGCAGGGAATCGAATTGGTTTTCCTAGACGAAATGGCAGACACTAAATTAGAGGTAAATTTTGGAGGGTCTCTTTAAACAAACCTCCTTCTTTTTTTTAAAATAAAAAAGGAATGCAAGACCATAAACACACTACACACATTTTTAATTTGCTTTTTTAAGAACCTCCCTCTATAATCAAAAGTATAATAAGCTAACTATGTAAACTATGAGTTTTGAAACACCTAAGTTTGAAGGAAGCGACTTCCTAAAAAAGAAGTACTCCGATCTAAGAAAATCAGAAGCAGTAAGACTAAGTCACGAAACCTCAGAAAACAAAGAATCAAACATGATTGACACCTGGCTTCATTCCATGGAAGCCTTTCATGAAAGAC
>JAAZMU010000006.1 GCA_012798645.1 Patescibacteria group bacterium
ATTAAATCCTCAATTGAAATCTCTCCTGCCTTATGCGGAATAATGATTGTTTGTCTTTTATCTCCATAATTTTTCTTAACTTCTCTTAATTCCTTTTTAATTGTTTTTTTCTGCTCTGTCTCACTTTTTAAAATCAATTCCAGCTTTTCAATCATTTCCATTATTTGCTTTAACTCGTCCTCAATCTTTTGTTTTTCAAGCCTTGCTAATTGATGCAACCTAATCTCAAGTATTGCCTCTGCCTGCAAAACAGTTAATTCAAACTCCTTAATTAAATTATTCTTAGCATCTTCCTTTGTTTTAGAAGCCTTAATAGTTTCAATAACATCATCAATTCGATTTAAAGCGATCATAAGTCCCTCTAATATGTGCTCTCTTTCTCTTGCCTTCGCTAAATCATACTTTGTTTTCCTTAAAAGAACATCTAGCCTGTGTTTTAAATACTCATCTAAAACATCCTTTAAACTTAAAACTCGAGGTTCTATTCCATTTACAAGTGCAATCATATTTAAATGATATGACTTTTGAAGGTCAGTATACTTGTAAAGGGAATTCAATATTTTCTTAGGAATTACTCCTCTTTGAAGATCTATCGCAATCCGCATTCCATCCTTGTCAGATTCATCTCTAATATCTTTAATCCCCTCAATTCTCTTGCTTTGCACTAAATTGGCAAAGTTTGTAATCAAAACAGACTTATCAACTTGATAAGGGATTTCTGTAATAATGAGCTGAGAGCCTCCTTTCTCTTTTTCAATAATTTCAACCTTACCTCTTGCAACAAATGAACCCTTGCCTTGCATATAGGCGGATTGGATTGCTTGCTTGTCAAATATAAAGCCTTTTGTAGGAAAATCTGGTCCTTGAATAAACTTAAAAATATCTTCTGCGTCCGCTTCTTTATTATCCACTAAATAAATTAAAGCATCACAAACCTCATTTAAATTATGTGGAGGAATGTTTGTTGCCATACCAACTGCAATACCAGTTGCCCCATTTAAAAGTAAATTCGGCATAGGAGCTGGTAATACCTTGGGTTCTTTTCTTGTTGCATCATAGTTTTCCATTAAATCAACTGTTTCCTTTTCAATATCCTTTAGCATATTCTCTCCAATTTTCTCTAACTTACACTCAGTATATCTTTGCGCAGCAGGAGGGTCTCCATCAATTGAACCAAAGTTTCCTTGCCCTCTAATAAGGGGGTATCTTAAAGAAAAATCCTGTGCCATTCTAACTAAAGCTGCATAAACAGAAGAGTCTCCATGCGGGTGATACTTTCCCAAAACTTCACCTGTCACAGCAGCTGATTTTCTAAATTTAGTGTCATAACGCGCCCCCATACCATACATTGCGTAAAGTATTCTTCTTTGTACTGGTTTTAAGCCATCTCTTACATCAGGAAGAGCCCGTGAAACAATCACAGACATTGCATAGTCAATATAGCTTTCTTTCATTTCTTTACCAATCTCTCTAATTTCAACCTTACCAATATTTGTATAATCTTTTTCCTCCATACTACTTTTTCTTTTTTAAAACAATGATTTCTGCTTTTTCTTTTTCCTCTAAATCTCTTTTTCTTACCTTGTAATAAGAAATGGGTTCTTTTTTCTCTTCCCCTAATCTTTTTAAAAACAAGGAAACATCTTCAAAGTCCATTGGAATCACTATCTTAGGCTCTAATTGTTTAATAATTTTTGTTTTGTCAATCTCCCCTCCATTAATGAATAAAATGTCTATTAAACCAAGCTCTTCAATTATCGCTTCGCTAAGCTCTGTTTCATCATTTTTGCCTAAATGACATATTTTAATATTTTCTGATTTAATAATAAAAATCAGAGAACCATTTTTATTAAGCGGGATTCCCTGGATATAGACTTCATTTACTTCATACTCACCAGGCAAAGAAGCATTAAAAATCTTACGCCTTTTATCATAATCTAAAGCATGAGTTAATATCAAAATATCATTCTCCTTTTTTGGATAAGTTTTATCCTTAGGGTCAATAATAATTGAAACTGGGTTTTGAGTTCTTTCCTTAACTATTATTTCAAAGCAGGTTTTACCATGCCAATATATTTTCATAATAATTTTAATTAATTGGAGCGGGCGAGCAGAATCGAACTGCCGTTTTAACCTTGGCAAGGTCATGTAATAGCCACTATACGACGCCCGCAATAATGTGCTGAAGCTCGGAATCGAACCGAGATCGCATGTTTTTCAGACATGTGCCGTGACCGACTTGGCTACTTCAGCAAAATATGTGGACGCATCAGGACTTGAACCTGAAACCTTCTGTGTGTAAAACAGATGCTCTAGCCAATTGAGCTATGCGTCCGTACTTAAAGTGCCCAGAGAGAGACTTGAACTCTCACGGGATTACTCCCCTATGGCCCTCAACCATAGATGTCTACCGATTCCATCACCTGGGCTTTTTTATCTAGCTTTTAACCTTGCTTTTCTACCTTTTGCTTTTCTTAGGTAATAAAGCTTTGCCCGTCTTGCCTTTAATTTTTTAACGACCTCTATTTTCTCAATAAGCGGTGAATGAATAGGAAATGTTTTTTCAATTCCTACTCCTGACAATACCTTCCTCACTGTTATTGTAGCGCCTATTTCTTTTCCATGCTTAACAAAAAGAACTTGTCCTTCAAAAACTTGAATTCTTTCTTTGTTCTTATCAACAATCTTTTGGTGCACTCTCACTATATCTCCTGCTCTAATCTCAGGAATATTATCTCTTAATTGTGTTTCAATAAAATCCTCCTTTTCTTTTAAAGGAGTTTCTTCTTTTTTATTTTCTTTATTTTCTTCTG
>JAAZMU010000040.1 GCA_012798645.1 Patescibacteria group bacterium
CATTCTTTATGAAGAAAAACTTATGAAATACTTGAATAAGATTCAATTAAAAATGCCTACACCTATTTGGACTTTATTTTGGATTGGTGTATGCTTAATTATATATAGGTTTGCGCCAAACACAGTTCCACCTTTTATTTATTTTTCATTTTAAAAATATGAACAAAACAAAAATAATTATTTTAACAGCTCTTCTTGCAATCACATTACCTTTTATCTTTTCTGAAAAACTACTTTCCTGGATTTCCCCAAGAGATTCCAATAAAGCCAATATATTTGAAACAATCGGAAAAAATATTGCAGGATTAAGAAAGCAAGAAACACCTTTAATTTCAATCACAGAAGATGTGCCCAAAAATGAAGAAGACTTAAAACCAGTTGAAAAACCTTACCGTGTTTTAATTATGGGTGATTCTCTTGTAGCGGTTGCAGGAGGGTTTGGAGATATACTAGAGCAAAAACTAATTACTTTAGAAGACATTACTGTTTTAAGAAAAGGAAAAGTATCAAGTGGAATGTCACGTCCTGACTATTTTGATTGGCAAAAAGAATCAAAAGATTTAATTGAATCCTTTAAACCAAACATTGCTATTGTTATGATGGGCACGAATGATGCACAAGCATTCGAAATTGTAGAAAACAATGTAAAGAAAGTCTTAAACTATGGTACACCTGAATGGGACAAAGAATACACTAACCGCTTAAAAGCATTTAATAAACAATTAACTGATAATAATGTTCGAGTATATTTTATTGGACTTCCTGCTATGAGAGACGAAACTTATGGCAATAAGATAAAGCACATCAACGAACTTAATCAGGAAGCAAAGAAAGATAACAATCAAGTTATCTTTATATCATCAGAAAAACTATTAGAAGGGTATAAGGCATTTATGCCAGATGAAAATGGTGTTATGCGTGCAACAAGGTTAGAGGATGGAATCCACCTAACCTACTTTGGAGGTAATCTCTTAGTTGATAAAATTATCGAGGAAATAGATATTTTACAATAAAGAAATATTGAATTACCCTAATTTTAAAGCTATAATAAAGATGCACTTAAAAATTAGGAGGAATTAAATTGACCGCAATCATCGAAGCAAGAAACTGGCTTGAATCAGCAAAAAAAGAAAGAAACTCGCAAGGAATTTTAAATTCTCTCACTAATCTTGAAAACACTTTATACAAAGGAAAACTTACCTTTGGCGACATTAACACAGGCCCTCGTGAAATTAGAAGGCTTAAAGAAAAAGCATATAAAATGGAATGCAATCATTGGCTTTTAACATCAAAGAGAAATAATAACTTAGAGGCTATACAAAAATACGAAGCTTATAGAAAAAAAGGTGGTTTTTCCTATAAAGAAACAGGAACAAGCCAAACAGAGATAAAGATTAGGAAAATTATTGCTAAAATTTTTTAAAATAGGAAAACTTCCTATTTTTTAATAATATGTCAAAAAATATATTCATCTTAATAATCATTGTTTTTTCTGCCTTTTCAGTTTTCATATTTTTCAAAAACAAAACTCCTCAAACAAATGAAAATCTAGCAATTGTATGCACGGATGAAGTTAGTCCAGTCTGTGGAAGCGATGGAAAAACATACGAAAATACATGTAAAGCCTTAATTGCAGGCGTAGCCATCGAAAAGAATATAGCCTGTAATGTAAAAGAACTTAAAGAGGAGGACATTCAAAATATTAATTACAAAATAATAACCTATAACAAATATATAAAACTTGAAAATGGAACTTTTGAAAATAATATATTCATAGAAGACTTTGCTTTTGGCGATCTTGATAATGACGGGAACCCAGACGTTGCAGTTATTCTTCATATTGATAACATTCAAGAACTTGCCATTATTTTAAACGACAAAGAAAATCCAATTTATTGGACAAGTATAATTTTAAAAGAAAAGACAAACAATATAGCAATTAAAAATCAACACATTGTTTGCGACTCTTGTACCTATAAATTAGAGGGAACAAAGCTTGTCTTATGTGCCGAAGGTGGGACTTGAACCCACAAGGGATTACTCCCACAGCATTTTGAGTGCTGCGTGTTTGCCAATTTCACCACTTCGGCTTGGATAACCTTTTATACCATATATTAAAGCTACTTGCAATGTTTTTTTATAAAAAAAGCGTGAAAAATTATATTCCATAATCTTCCACAACTTTACATGCTGTCTGCCAATCTCCATTGTAAATATGAAGAGAGTCGCAATAATCAACAACCCTTACAATTTTGCAATCATTGGGTTTGACAATAAACTTATCCACCATATTTATAAGTGCGACAAGGTTTACATGCCATGCCCCGTAAAGGTCTCTTGACCTCCAATCAAGATGCACTTCAACAGAATTTCCTCCCAGTGCCGTTATCCATATCCTCTGAAGACAGGGCGGACTAGGAGAGAACGCATCTATATGTGGCACCCATGTTATCATTTGGTGCCGATTTGAAAATATAGCATTTTGAATCTGCTCCCCCAAGCCCTTTTTTAATGCAAGGACTTGATTGAATGTTCCTCCAATTGTTGGATAATACCAGAAACGATCAAAGTAATTGTACACAAACTTCTGAGCATGCCCATCTGGCAATTTTCGCTGGGCATCAATGAATTCCAGAGTGTACTCCTGCTTATACTTCTCAATATATGC
>JAAZMU010000041.1 GCA_012798645.1 Patescibacteria group bacterium
ATAGCAATCTATTTAGAAGGAGTTAAAAATGGAAGAAAGTTCTTTAATGCACTTTCTAAAGTCTCAAAAATTAAACCCATTATTATCTTAAAGTCTGGTAAAAGTGAACTAGGAAAAAGTGCTGTTCTAACCCACACAGGTTCTCTTGCGGGAGACAATAAAATTTATAGTGCAGCTTTCAAACAAGCAAAGGCAATAGAGGTTAAATCCATTGAAGAACTTCTTGATTTATCAAAAACTTTATCTTGGGACAAAAGATGTAAAAATAATGTGGGAATTATTACAAATGGAGGAGGTTTTGGTGTGCTTGCCACTGACTTTTTAGAAAAAGAAAACATCAAAACATTAAAACCAATTGATCTTATGGGTGATGCGTTAGCAAGGAAATACGAGCAAGCATTAGAAGATTTACTCAAAAGAAAAAACATATATTGCGTATATGTGCTCCAAGGTCCACAAATAATGACAGAACCTGAAAAAACTGCTAAAGTAATTGTAAAGCTAAAAAAGAAATATCAAAAACCAATAATAGTGTCGTTTATAGGAGGAGATTTTTTTAAAAGCGCAATTCATATTATTGAAAAAAACAAAATCCCTAATTTTAGAGAAATAAAAAGAGCAGTTAATGTTATTAAATATTTAATTTATGAAAAATAAAAAAGCATGTTTGCCAGTTTTTTGGCTTAATATTTTATTTATTTTGCTAGTGCTTGGCTTTGCTTTTTATGCCCTAGTAGTTAATAATCCGTTTAAATAAAAACATAATATGAAAAAAGAAACAATTTTATGGTTTTCAGAGATAAGAAAAAATGATGTGGATAATGTCGGTGGCAAAAACGCCTCACTTGGAGAAATGTATTCTCTTTTAAGTGAAAAGGGAATTAGCATTCCAAATGGTTTTGCAACAACAGCAGAAGCCTACAAGTATTTTCTTCGCTATAATAAAATTGATGAAAAACTAGAAAAACTTTTTGCTGGTTTAAACCTTAAAAAATTAGAAAATGTTCAAAAAGCAGGTAAGCTTGCAAGGGGTTGGATCTCAAGAGGGAGGTTTCCAAAAGACTTAGAGGAGGACATTATTAAAGCCTACAAAAAATTAGAAAAAGAATATGGTGAAAATATAGATGTTGCTGTTAGGTCTTCTGCAACAGCTGAAGATCTCCCAGATGCTTCTTTTGCAGGTCAACACGAGTCTTTTCTAAATATTAAAGGCGAAAAAGCAGTTGTAAGGTCTGTAAAAAAATGTTTTGCCTCACTATTTACTGATAGAGCCATATCTTATAGAAGAGAAAAGGGGTTTGAACAATTGGAAGTTTATCTATCAGCTTGCATCCAAAAAATGGTAAGGTCTGACTTAGCATCTTCTGGTATAATGTTTACCATAGATACCGAATCTGGGTTTGATAAAGTTCTTGTTATTAATTCTGTCTGGGGAGTGGGGGAAATGGTTGTCAAGGGAAGAGTTACTCCTGATAGATTTTATGTTTTTAAGACAGGGTTAACAGAAGGATACAAATCAATTATATCTAAAACATTAGGCCGGAAAAACAAAAAATATATTTATTCAAAAACAAGTGGTTTAAAAGAAGCCACTGTACTTAAAAAAGATGAAAACATTTTTTCCTTAACAGATGAAGAGATAATAACACTAGCAAAATGGGGATGTGTGATTGAAGATCATTACGGCACAGCACAAGATATTGAATGGGCAAAAGATGGTAAAACTGGAAAACTCTTTATTGTCCAATCAAGACCAGAAACAGTTCATTCGAATATAGGCGGGCATTATTATACAGAATATATTGTTGATTCTAAAAAAGAGCCTGCACTTTATGGGATCGCCGTCGGAAATAAAATTGGCATCGGAAAAGCAAGAGTTATCACAAACCCTGAAGAAATGAAAACCTTTAAAAAAGGCGAAGTCTTAATTACTAAAATGACCGACCCTGATTGGAATAGTATTATGACAATTGCAGGAGCTGTTCTTACAGACGAAGGCGGGAAAACATGTCATTCAGCTATCATATCAAGAGAGCTTGGAATTCCTTGTATTGTAGGAACAAAAGATGCTACAAGAACATTTAAGACAGGAGAAATTATTACAGTGGATTGCACCCAAGGACAAAGAGGAAGAATCTTTAAAGGAAAAATACCATACACATCAAAAAAATATAATTTAAAAGAAATCCCTGATTTAGACACTGATATCTGTTTAAATATTGGAGCGCCTGATATCGCATTTCAATATTCATTTTTACCAGTGGATGGAGTTGGTCTTGCAAGAGAAGAATTTATTATAGCGAACAAAATAATTATTCATCCATTGACTTTGTGTTTGTACGATAAAATTAGAAGCAAACTAACAAAGGAGGAAAAAAACAAAGTAAAAGAATTAACAACTGGCTATACTGATAAAAAGAAATTCTTTGTAGATAAATTAGCAGAAGGTGTTGCTCAAATAGGGGCAGCCTTTTATCCTAAAAAAGTAATTGTAAGATTCTCAGACTTTAAAACAAACGAGTATAAGAATCTAGTTGGGGGAAGACTTTTTGAAAAAGAGGAAGAAAACCCAATGATTGGCTTTAGAGGTGCCTCAAGATACATTGACCCAGATTTTCAAAAAGCATTTAAACTTGAATGCGAGGCAATTAAGAAAGCAAGAGACGAACTCGGCTTAAAAAACATTTGTGTTATGGTTCCATTTTGCAGAACTATAAAAGAGGGAAAACAAGTAAGAGAATTGATTAAGAAGTTTGGCTTAAATGACAAAAAAATGCCTGTTTATGTGATGTGTGAAATTCCTTCAAATGTTATTCTTGCGAATGAATTTTTAGATATATTCGATGGGTTCAGTATTGGTTCAAATGATTTAACTCAATTAACATTAGGCTTAGACAGA
>JAAZMU010000042.1 GCA_012798645.1 Patescibacteria group bacterium
ATTAAGAATTGTAAAGAAAATAAAAAGTGAGGAAGGAGAAAAACTGTTTGAAAAAGAAATTGAAAAGAACAATGTAATTTCGCTTAAAGCATCAAGAGACCTAACTAAAATGCTTGTTTCTGTTATTGATGGTGCTTACAACAAAAGAGCACAAATTGATGGGTATTATGTTGCGGGAAAATCAGGAACCTCACAAATCCCTTATAGCTCCCTAGGAATAAACAAAGCAGGTTATTCAAGTGAAACTTGGCAATCCTTTATTGGCTATGCTCCCGCATATAATCCGCGTTTTGTGGTCTTAGTTAAATTAGATAGTCCAAATACAGGAACATCTGAATATTCAGCAGCCCCTGTTTTTAGAGAGCTTTCAAAGTATCTTTTAGATTACTACAAGATTCCTTTTGATTATAATATAGAGGAGATGACAAATCCTTAGAAATATGTTATTAAATTAAATCAAGGCCTCATCGTCTAGTGGTTCAGGACTCCAGGTTCTCATCCTGGCAACACCGGTTCGAATCCGGTTGAGGTCACCAAGCTATCTAAAATGCTTTCAAAGCCTTGACAAAATGCTTTAATTGTGCTATAAAGTAAACGTTCTTTGAAAAAAGGAGCTTGAGGAGAATGAAAGCAATAACAGAAGAATGCCCTCTAGTGGGGCTTGGAAAAACAGATAATGGAAGCGTATGGGTGTGGAAATCCCAGTTTGGGTTTATCTTTTCGACAAGTCCAGAAATGACGGGACCAGGATGGTCCCAGGGGATTGCAAAATCCCTTGAGGAAGTCAGATACAGTAAACTGTGTCTGAGGTATATCAGTGGCGGAGAAAGCATCTTTCGAATAGGAAGATGGGTTGCGGTGCCATCTCGAACATTTTCCTGGGAAGAAGTCCCAGAGGATAGTCCCTACAAGGTCGCAAAAGTGGTCTTCTGGGATCAAGAAATGTACAACGGCTTCCTAGCCGCCTCAGGTGCGGCTGGGTTCTTCAGGCGGAACACGTCTAACCCAGATGTGTATCCGCTCTCGGGTGAAATACCTCCCGAGACAGAGGAATTCGTGGGAGAACCATACCTTTCCACAATAAAAGCATGTTGCTAAAATCGAAGTAAGAGGTCTTCGTTAAAAAACCTCTTTTTTTATTTCTAAATTTAAGTCTGTGCACAGCCTTGACATTTCATACCCCATCTGTTAATTTATCTATATAAGCAAACATTGCTATTATTTTTATTATAAATATGCCAACAATAAATCAATTAATAAAAAAAGGAAGGAAAAGTACAAAAAAGAAAACAGCATCCCCAGCAATGAGGGCTGGCTTTAATCCGATCAAAAACAGACCATCTGAATATCATTCCCCATTTAAAAAAGGAGTTTGTTTAAAGGTATTTACAACCACTCCTAAAAAACCTAACTCTGCTTTAAGAAAAGTAGCAAGGGTTAAATTATCTAATGGAATGGAGGTGACTGCCTATATCCCAGGGGAAGGACACACCTTGCAAGAGCACTCTATTGTTCTTTTAAGAGGAGGAAAAGTTAAAGACCTTCCAGGTGTAAGGTATCATATTGTAAGAGGTGTTTTAGACAGCTCATCAGTAGATAGAAAAAAGAAAAGAAGTAAATACGGTGCAAAAAAACCTAAACAATAAATTGAATTATGGCAAAGAAATTTTCAAAAAAAACAATCAAACCTGATGCTAGATACGATAATATAATTGTCGCTAAGTTTATTAATCAACTAATGTGGGATGGAAAAAAGAAAACAGCTCAAAGAATTCTATACAA
>JAAZMU010000043.1 GCA_012798645.1 Patescibacteria group bacterium
AATTCAATACCAATTGAAAAATCATTTACATTAGTTCTTTTGTCTTCCATTGTGCTTTCGCCTGCATGGTAAGCAATGTTCTTGTTTTCCACTAATTGATAAACATTGCCTTTTCTATCAATTAAATAATGGGGGGAAACCTTGTAAAGCTTGTATTCATAAAGAACACCTTCAACGCTAAAAGGGTCATTGCCTAGTGCGTCATAAGAGGAGTGAATAACGATTGTGTCAATAAAGCGAGGATTTGCAAGGGTGTGATGTCCCCAATCAACAAGTCTTTTAATGATTGAAAAGGACGCTTTGGGTTCTTCTATGATAGGCTCTTGTTTAAGTATTTCTTCTTCTATAATGGGTGCTTCTTGTATTGGTTCTTCCTTGGGTTCTTCTATTTCCTCTTCTTCTATGATAGGCTCTTGTTCAAGTATTTCTTCTTCTATAATGGGCGCTTCTTGTATTGGTTCTTCCTCCTTATTTCCAAGAATAAGAAAGACAAAAAGACTGAAGCATGCGATTATTGCGAGGAACAAAGTGTATTCTGATATTTTCATTGTTTTTTATTTTTTTTCTGCTAATATGATTTTAATGGGCTCATGGCTCAATTGGTAGAGCATCCCCATGGCATGGGGAAGGTTGTGGGTTCAAGTCCCACTGAGTCCACTATTCAGTTTCTTGTTCAGATATTTCTTCTGGAATCTCTATACTTATCTCTTTATTGTGATCTTTAAACTCAATTTTAAAGTTTAAATTGCTTAAAAGTTCTCGCTCCTCTATGTTAAATGTAAGCTCGTAGAGTAAATAGTCTTGCTTTCCAATTAAAAGTGTTCCATGGATTTGGTCTAAAAGTTCACTACTATTAGACATTATTTCATCAATTATTTCGGCAGCTTCCTCGTTGATTTCATAAAAGAGTTCTTTGTTCTCGTCAGTAACACCGAGTATTATTTCTAAAGCGTCTTTGAAAAACTCTGTTTCTTTGTTTTTGTCTATGCTAAAGGAATAGGAATAAAAGTCTTTGCTTGTTTCCTCTTCTTCTATGTTATAATGGGCTGTGCTTTTGATGGCTTGCTTGATTTTGTCGAAGTTCTTTTTCTTTCTTTTTTCAAGATAAAAGGACTCTTCTTTAGATTTAAAAGAATCTGTACTTTCCTCAAGAAGCTGAGCAAAGAAATCCACAATCTCAGATGATAATTCTACCCATTCCCCTTCTTCTTGAGCACAGAGCCCAAATTCTATAAGGACAAGATAATCTAAAAAGGAAATTAATGGCATTTCTTTTTGGTAATACAAAGGGTCGCTAGTTAGTCTGAAATAGCTTGTATTATTAATTTCTCTTGTTTCTATGCCCAAGTTCTTTTCACGCTCTACCATAAAGTGATCAATAATCGTAATCGTGTCTGAGTTGTTGAAAGCTCCGTCAATAGTTAGAAAAGCATCTTCTTGGGAAATCTCTGCTTTGTATTTTAGAGAGGTTAAGCTAAGCATATTTTCTCTCATATTTTCCATAACTATGCTTGGAGATTCATTTACTTCTTCAATTACAATAGGAGGGAGTTCTTTTTTAGGTTTTTTAGAATAGGAGATGATAGCAACAGAAGAGAGGAGAATAACAACAAGGAAAATTAAAAGCGAGATAAATATGTTTTTTGTGCTGATTTTAGGCTTGCTGTGCTCTTCTATTACTTGAAAAGCCTTTTCAATTGTTTCCTCTTGCCAATTATTCTTAAGAAGAATGTCCTTAATATCGTGCTTTGAGGCTCCGCGTTGAAGTTGCCTTTTGATATAGGAGATTAATTCTTTTGTTACCATTTTATTTACAAATGCAGGCATCGGCATCACATTCGCCTACACCTGAGAAATCTAAATTATCTACGCACCATGTGCTATTATCTGAATTAATTGTGGCGCACCAATTTTCTCCATTGCTTTTTATTTCAAAACCATCTAATCCGCTTGCTATTTCTTGGATTGATTCTTCTTCGTTTGGATTTAAAATGTAGAGGTCTTCTTCTGTTTTTAGGTTTTCCATTTGCTCACTAATTATACTTAATGTATAAACATTTCCAATATTTTCAAAGTTAAGCAGAGATTCATTTCCTAAAAAGGAGAGCAGTGCTTCTTCTAAAAGTTCTTGAATAGTTTTTGAATCTGCAGGAGTATTAACTTTTACTCCTTTGTTATGATTGCTAAATTCTGCTTCGAAATCAAGGCTTGCTCCCGCGCCTAAATCATAGCTAAAAAAGGTAGAATTCCCAGTTATTTTGTATAATAAGTGATCTGTCTTACCAATCCAGAGCTCTCCTTTGGGTGTTGTTAAATCTACCAGGGCTTTTCTGATTTCTCTAATAATCTCATCGGGCAATTCTTCCCCTCCGACTATTTGATTTAGTTCTAAGGCTAGGTTTAAAAGCCTTTCTTTGTTGGCTTCATATGCATACCTGTGAACGCTTTTACCATTGATTTTGTCTGAACTCACCTTGGTTATTTCAAAAATATTAGCATTTGCAGCTGTTTTTCTGACTTTTCCCATTATCTCTTCCTCTATGTTTCTACTTTCAATTTCTCTTAATGCGTCTTCAAAACCTTGCTCTTTTAATTGTTTTTTAATTTCCTCAAAATCTAATTTAATCCAGTTTCCTTTTAAAAATCCAATGTCAAGCATTTCAATTGCTGGGAGGTTTTGAATTTTGAAATAGTTTATTCTGTCAACTACTCTTGCCTCCATATTAAGGTCTCCCTCTAAAAGGTCTGTGTTTAGGCTAACAACTGCTGAGATGTTTGGATTATTGATATTCTCAATGTTAACAGAGCCATCAAAGACAACAAAAATATTATGATCTTCAATGCCATCATTTGCATCAAGTGATAAATGCCCTTTATAATTTAGTGAGGTTACATCTTGCATTTTTTGTATCATTTTAAATACATTTCTTTCAGGTGATGCAAAAGGATCAAAGACTACAATTACAAGAAGTAAAACTAGTATAAAGGCTAATGCTGTTCCTGCAAAAAGCTGGGTTTTGTAAAAAGGTATTTTAGGGGGATTTTCTATTGCATCGAAAGCCTCGTCAATGTCAGGCTCTTGCCAGCCTTCTTCTTTAAGTACATTTCTAATTTCTTCTGGCGAAATCTTTCTTTTAAGTTGCTTTTTAATATATGAGATTAATTGCTTGTTGTTCATATGATTTGTTTTTAATTTTTCTTATTATTAATTTTAATTGAAAGTGTGATTAAATGCAAGTGTGCTATTTCTTTTTTACGTTAAGAGTAATACTAACTAATCTTGCCCAATTTCCAGACTTCCCAACATTTCCAACCCATAAGGTTATTGTTGAGCAATCTCCATATCTTTCAGGAACAGTCCATTTAAAGGAATCTGCGCCTGAAAATGTTTTAATTAAATCTGCATTAGCGAAAATATAGATGTTGTCATCTGCTAAGTTTTTAACTTCCCATTCAATTGTATATTCTTCCCCTATTTCTACTGTGGAACCATGTGTTGGTGATTTAATATAGATTTTAGTTTCGCTTGTTTTTTCACAAGCAGGGAATGTTTCCCTGGAATCTCTTACATATTCCAGAATCTGACGGTTATCAAGTAGGGTCATTCTGCAATCTCCAGAAACATCTTTTATTGGAACATTAAGAGTAGTTTGTGTGGCATCTCTTTTGGTTATAGAGCCATCAAAGTCAACATCTCCTACATTACCACATGGAGGATCCTTTTTAAGAGCGAGCTGGATATTACGCGCGCAAAGGTTGCCAACACAGATGTCAACGTTGCCTTCAGGCAATGGATCATTGTCCCAGGCAACAGTCCAGGTGTAGGTTCCTATTCCTGAATGTACTGAATCTATGGAAAGACCAGTTGCAACTACTTTTGTTGCTTGGCGAGTTATATTAGAATTACCTATTTTTTGGGTATAATTGTATCTAACGGTTAATTGGCTGCCTCCGCCACGCCACATAACACGCATTCTATCGTCTAAGTAATAGAGGGTGTTTGACTCTGGAAGGATTAGCTCTCTTGGTTTTCTTGTGGCAGTGAGTTTTTTCCTTAATGTAATTCGCGTCATAACACAATAAGAGCATCCGCCATGGGTTCCTACCCCGCCATATATACATTCTACTACTTCGTATCCTGCAGGGACAACATAGGGATAATGTCGCGAGCCTGGACAAAAAGCTTCTGCCCAAAAGGTAATTGAGGTTGGTAAATAGTTTTCAACAACTTTTACGGCTCCAAACTTTTTAACATCTTCCTCTTTCATAATATCAAAGGAAACATAGTCTGAGGCTTGAGCTTCTCCATTTTTGTCAACGCTTACAATCCAGAATATTTTAGATTCTGTGTCTTCTGTAATTTTTGGTGCTTTGTATTGGTATAATGTAGCTTTTGGGTCCTTAATAGTCGCTATTTTATTGAAATTCCCGTCTGTGTCATCGTATATTTCAATACTACCTTCTTTTATATTCTCTAATGTCCAGGTAATATCGTATGTTTTATCTCCTAAAAGAATATCGGTTTCAGTGGGAAAAGTAATTTTAAGTTTTGGAGCGGGTCCAGTTTGTACTGGAGGTTTAGATTCTTCAACTTTAAAATAAATGGAGTCTGATTCAAGTGTGCTTCCATTACTATCAATATTTGAGACTTTAATTGTTTGAACTCCTGTATTGGTTTTTGGAATTGTCCACTTTAAAGAAGTCTCTGTTCTTTTTAAGGTTCCTAAGATTTTGCCTGTTCCATCATAGACCTTGATCTCCCCTTCTTCTAAGTCTTTAGCTGTCCAGGTAATAGTGTAGGTTTGACCAGCTGTTAAAACATCGTTGATGGTAGGAAATGTGATTTTAATTTCTGGAAAGGCAGTGGATGCTGGAGGAGGAGAGCCTCCTTTTTTAATCGCGGTAAAAGAAGCACTGTCTAATGTAGTCCAATCATTGGAGTTATCAACATTTACAACTTGAATCATATCTGTATCTGAAGCAACCCATTTAAAAGAGGTTTTGTCTTTTGAAACAGTACCTAAATATTTATCAGAGCCATCAAAGATTTGAATATCTCCCTCGGTTAGGTTATGGGCTGTCCAGGTAATATCGTATGTTTCACCTATTTCAAGTACATCTCCATCTTTAGGGAAGATAATATTAATTCTTGGCAGATCAGAGATTATGCCAATCTTTTTTAGGGTGATTTTAGATAATGCGTTTCCACTTGTGCTTGCGCCTGCATTTTCAAGTAAAATTATTTCATAGTCATTACTAATTGGTCCAATGTCTACGTTTAAATAATGGACTTCTGCCCAAAAGGTAAATTCGTCGGGATAATTGCCAATGCTTGCTTTGTCTAGTTCAGTGATGGGAAGAGCTTGATAAAAATCATTGTTAACAAGAGGTAGAAAGGTATAGCCTGTTTCGATTAAAGTACCTGTGCTGTCTTTGTTTAAAAGCCAAATTATTCGAGAATCAGTGCTTTTACTACTTTGAGGAACAGTCCAAGAAAAAGAGGTTTTGTCTTTTGAAACAGTACCTAAAATTCCAGAATCACTATGTATCTCAATATAGTCTTTGGTTAAGTGTTCTGCTGTCCATTTAATCTCGTATGTTTTACCTGTAACAAAAACATTATTTTCTTTTGGAAAAGTAATTTCAAGCTTTGGTGTGCCAACATTAAAGTCAACACTGTCTGATTCAACTGTGTTTCCTTTGCTATCAAGATTTAGAATCTTAAGTGTACCAGTGCTCTTGTATTCATAGGAAGCTGGAATAGTCCATTCAAAGCTAGTTTTATCTTTGGAAAGGGTGGCTAAAAGTTCTGAGGCATCGCGTATTTCAATTGTGTCTCCCTCTAGGTCTCTTGCCCTCCATTTAATATTATATGTTTCACCTACAACTAATGTATCTACTTCCCTAGGAAAAACAAGTTTAAGTTTAAGCGCATCAATATCAAAATCAACACTGTCTGAGACAACTTCATTTCCATCATCGTCAACATTTAAGACTTTGATTGTATTTGCATTTGTGGCAATCCATTCAAAGCTGGTTTCGTCCCTGGAAAGAGTGGCTAAAAGTTCTGAGGCATCACGTATTTCAATGCTACCCTCTTCTAAATTTTTTGCTGTCCAGGTAATATCGTATGTTTCTCCTACAATTAAAACATCATTAGCTTTAGGATAAGTAATGTTAATTTGTGGGGAATTATTAGCAAGAACAGCTAAAAAGCAAGGGAATAAGAGTACAACAAAAAGGATAAAGAATTTGTTTTTCATTATTAGTTATAATATCAAGCTTAAAAAAATGTGTCAAACAATTGTAATCTCAATTGGTATTTCTGCCACATTTACCTTGTCTATAAAGACTCTAACTGTATAAGTACCTGACCCTCTTAAAAAGAACCTGTCAAACTTAATGTTTGTTCTGATTCTTTTTTGCTTTTGAGGGGCTTCAATACTAAAATGGAATTCATTTAATTTAGTGTTTTTTGGACAAAAGAAATCAATAAGTACATCAAACCTTTTTCCGCATTCTTCTTCTTTTTCTACAAGCCAAAGAGAAACAACCTGAAAAGGAATAATTAATTCTTTTTCGTTTTCGGTTTTTAACTCCTCTATAAGATCAACAAGTGTTGCATTGTTTGTTTCTTTATCTATAATAAGCTTTGAACAAATTATTGACCATAAATGTTTCATACTTTAATTATAGCATACAAGCAAAAAAGACGCTAAATTAGCGTCCTTTTCCATAGTGTAAATAATAAAATATTATCTTACAGCATCTTTTAAGCTCTTTCCTGCTTTGAATCTTGGTACTTTCATTGCAGGAATTTGTAGAGGTTCACCAGTTTTAGGATTTCTTCCTGCTCTGGCTGCTCTTTTTGAAACTTTGAATGCTCCAAAGCCAATAATAGAGACTTCCCCTCCTTTAGATAAAGTCACTGTGATTTCATCTAAAACAGCATTTAAAGCTTCGGCTGCAACTTTTTTTGAAACTGCAGTTTTTTTAACGATTGCTTCTACTAAACCATTTTTTGAAATAGTTTTTGCCATGATAGTTATTTATTTATTTTGATATAATAACGACCTTTAATGCATTTATCTTGCATATTCAATTATTCGTGTTTCCCTAATCACATTCACTTTAATCTCTCCTGGGAATCTTAGCTCGTCTTGTATTTTTGATGCAATGTTTTTAGCAAGTTTTTGGGCTTCGTAGTCATTAATTTGATCTGTTTTAACGAAAACTCTTACTTCCCTGCCTCCTTGGAGCGCATAAACTTTTTCTACTCCCTGAAATGATAAGGCGATATCTTCTAGGTCTCCTAGCCTTTTTAAATAATTTTCAAGGGTGTCTTTTCTTGCTCCTGGTCTTGCCCCTGAGATTTGGTCAGCAATCTGAATTATTTTAGCTTCAATGCTTTCGTAGGGATATTCTTCATGGTGCGACTTTACAGCAGATATGATTTCCTCTTTAATATCAAACTTTTCTAGTATTTTAGCTCCAATGTCTGTATGTGAGCCTTCTACTTGATAGTCTAATGCTTTTCCAATGTCGTGTAATAGTCCTGCTTTTTTGCATAGGTTAACATCTAGACCTAATTCTGATGCAATCTGGGCTCCCAAAAGAGAAACCTCAACTGAGTGCCATAAAACATTTTGTCCGTAGCTTGTCCTGAATTCTAATCTTCCTAATACTTTAATTAATTTTTCAGGCAAGTCAAGTACTCCTGCCTCATAAACAGCTGCTTCTCCTGCATCTTTAATTCTCTTAGCAAGTAGCTTTTGCGCCTTTTCGTACTCTGCTTCAATTCTTGCTGGTTGTACTCTGCCATCTTTGATTAGAGCCTCAAGCGTTATTTTAGCAATTTCACGTCTGATAGGGTTAAAACAAGAGATCATAACTGAACCTGGGGTTTCGTCTACAATGAGCTCTACACCCGTTACTTTTTCAAAAGCTCTGATGTTTCTTCCTTCTTTTCCAATGATTCTTCCCTTTATTTCATCGTTTTGAATGGCAACTGTACTTGTGGTTATTTCGGTTGCGTGGGAAATGGCATAACTTTGCATTGCGGTTGCAAGGATTTCCTTGGCTTTGATTTCATACTGATCAATTCCTCTTTGTTCTAGCTTTCTAATTCTTTGGGTTAAATCTGCTGAGTATTCCTTTTCAATTTTTTTAGTGAGCTTTTCTAA
>JAAZMU010000001.1 GCA_012798645.1 Patescibacteria group bacterium
CTTTGCAAATAAGCCTGGCTTTTTCATAAAACTTGCATTTCTATTTCTTTTAATCTTCTTAAAAATCCTTGCCTTTCTTCTTTTTTCTTAATATATATTCTTTTTAAATACTGCTTTTCCCTTTTTGCCTCTTTTAACTTATCCTCAATCTCCCATCTTTTCTTTTCAATCCTCCTTCTTGCATTTTCCCATTCTCTTCTATCTTCCTCAAACTTCCTTTTCTCAATCACACTATCCTCCTCCTTATTCACATTCTCTAATATCTTAATCTCTTTTTCAATATTTTCCTCTTTTTCAAGTGTAATCCTTTTCTCTTTTTTCACATTTTCCACTGCCTCATTTACTTCAAGTAAATTATCTTTAATCTTTTCGTATTCGTCATCAAAATCATTAAGCTTCTTAGCTAAAGCCTCTTTTTCCTTTGCAAGCAGAATTAACTTTTTCTGATGTTCTAAATTATTAAGCTGTTTTTCAAACTGCACATACTCTTTTTTAAACTCTCTTTTTGTAATCTCCATCTCCCTTATCTGAAGCCTAACAGATTTAAACTCATCCTCCCTTAAATATCTTTTTTTCTCTAAACTGTCTCTTTCATTTTCCAAATCCCACCTTTTCTTTTCAATTTCTCTTTTTTGATTTAAATCTGCTGTTTTCTCTTGAACCTCAATCTCTTGTTTTTCATTTTCTAGCTCCTTTTCCTCCTTTCTAATCATTCTTATCATTTCCTTTATACCTTTGACCTGTTTAAAGCCGTTTTCAATGCTTTCCTGAAGCGGTATGATCTTTTCCCCAACTTGCTCTTTTAAAGCTCTTATACCTATCATTTTAGCCTCAATACGAATAAGCTTATCTATATCTGTTAAACCTTTTTTAACCTCCTTTTTAGGCTCCTCTTTTTTAACCTCTAAAACAGGCTCTGGTTTTTCTTCTTCCTTAAATAGTCCTTTAAGCTCATCTAATATATCTCTGTATTTCTCTAATTCTTCTGGCTTAGCATATTTTTTTTCTTTTTTAGGCATCTTACTTTTTTCTTCAATTAAAAGTGGTTCTTTAAAACTTATCTTAAGCACTTCATGCTTTGGCAAAACCTTTTTCTTAAAGCGCTTTTTAGCTTCAAGTAAAAGTCCTTGCTTAATATTAAGCTCTTTTTCAATCTTTTTAATTAAAACATCACCCTGTACATCCTCCCCCTTATCAAGCTTAATATCAACCTTAAAAGGCTTTGAAACAATTAAAACATCCTCTACTTCTTTTTTATCCTTTTCAGGTACAATCTCTGTTCTTAAAGGCTTTGAAACAATTAAAACATCCTCTACTTCTTTTTTATCCTTTTCAGGTACAATCTCTGTTTTTAATGCTTTAATCTTTTTAATTAAAACATCTTCTTCTTGCTTTTCCTCCTTAGCCTTGAGTATTAAAGCTTCTTTAATTGAAACATCTTCCTTAGGTATTTTAGGGACATCTACTTTTTCTAATGTTTTAATTAAAGCCTCTATTCTCTCTTTTTCCCTTTCTATCTTAAGACTACTAACTGCATCCTCTTTATCTTTTGAAACATCCAAAACCACCTCTTCTTTTAAGAAATTTGTTTCACGAAGAGACTTAATGTCTTTTGCCATTGTCCTTATGGCACGTCTATCAAAAAGAACTTCTTCTTCGCTAATTTGAGTTTTTGAATCTGGACTGATCATTCTTTACTTGTTTTAAAGAAAGACTAATTTTTCCATTGTCTCCAAAGGAAATTACTTTTACCTTAACTCTATCTCCTATTTTAACAACATCTGAAACTTTTGCAACTCTTTTATTATCTAATTCAGATATATGAACCATTCCTTCTTGTCCAGGTAAAACTTCCACAATTGCTCCAAAATCAAGTATTTTTTTAACTACTCCAAAATATTCTTTTCCAATCTCCACTTCTTCAGTTAATTCATCAATCCATTTGCATGCCTTTTCCATACCTTCCTTGTTCTTAGAAGTGATATAGATTTTGCCACTATCTTCAATTTCAATTGTAACATCACACTCCTCAATAATCTTGTTAATCACTTTTCCTTGAGAACCAATCACATCTCCTATCTTCTCTGGGTTAATGCTTTTCATAAATACACGTGGAGCATAAACGCTTAATTCAGCTCTTGGCTTGCTAATTGTATTCCTCATCACATCTAATATCTTAAACCTTGCCATTTTAGCCTTTAAAAGACCCTTTTGAAGCATTTCTTCTGTTAAACCATCTATCTTAACATCCATTTGAAGCGCTGTTATTCCTTTATCTGTTCCTGCCACTTTAAAATCCATATCTCCGTAATGATCTTCAGCTCCTTGTATATCCGTTAAAACTTCAAACTTTCGCTCTTTAATTAATTTTGAACTATCTAAATCAATCACAATTCCCATTGCAATTCCTGCCACCATTTTGGATATGGGAACTCCTCCGTCCATTAAAGCTAAACACGCTGAACAAGTTGACGCCATGGAAGACGAACCATTGGA
>JAAZMU010000044.1 GCA_012798645.1 Patescibacteria group bacterium
ATGCAAGAAAAAAGATTAAGGAAGTTTGAAGAGATGCAAAAAGAAGTTGAGGACATGGTAGATGCAATTAAAGTTTATGGGAAAAAAGATTCAAAAAATGTTTTAATAACTTGGGGGTCAAGTTCTCATCCTGCAATAGAAGCAACAGAAGATTTAGATGTAAAAGTACTTCAGATTATTGTTTTAGAACCTTTTCCAGTTCTGCAGATTTTAGATGAATTAGAAAATGCTTCTAATATTATTTGCGTTGAGCAAAATGCATTAGGACAATTAGCATCACTTTTAGCTAAAAATGGCATAGAGGTGAATGAATTAATTTTAAAATATTCTTCAAGAGTCATTTTAAAAGAAGAGATTAAAGATTTAATAAAAGAAGTATTATGAAAAAATTAGAAACAAATTACAAAAATACGTGGTGTCCTTTTTGTGGTAATTTTGGGATTTTAGCTGCTTTTAAAAAAGCAATTGAAAATGAGAATCTGGACAAGATTGTGATTACAACTGGGATTGGATGTCATGCTAAGCTGGCAGATTACATTAATGTTAGCTCCTTTTATTCTTTGCATGGAAGAGCCATACCAGTAGCAGAGGGAATTAAACTTGCAAATCCTGAGCTTAAAGTAATAGTGTTTACTGGTGACGGAGATTCGTTAGATGAAGGGATAAGTCATTTAATTCACGCTGCAAAAAGGAATATAGATATAACGGTAATATTGCATAATAATAGATTGTTTGCACTAACAACGGGGCAATTCACAGCAACTTCTCCAGATGGTTTTAAAGGAAAGTCAACTCCTATGGGTGCTCCTGAAAGCCCATTAAATCCACTTGAGCTTATGCTTGCAAGTAATGCTACTTTTATAGCAAGAAGTTATAGTTTAAAGATAAAGCATTTAGAAGAAACAATGAAAAGAGCTATTTCACACAAAGGTTTTTCTATTGTGGAAGTATTAACTCCTTGTGTTTCATTTTTTAATACCTCTGACTTTTATAATGAAAATACATATATTATAGAAGATAGTAATTTAGATTCAGAAGAAAAAGCTTTAAAAAAGATAAAAGAGAGTGAGAAGATTCCTTTGGGTATTTTTTATGAAGTCCAAAAAGAAGTATATTCTAAAAGGGCATTAGTTTCTAAAAAAGAAGAAACAGTAGAAAAAATACTAGAAGAACTTATATGAGAAAAGTAGTTTGCCTTGGTGGGGGAAATGCTATGCCAAAAGCAGTTTTAGCTCAGATTAAAAACGAGAAAATTGATCTTAGTGTTATTTCCGCTACATTAGATTCAGGTGGATCCTCAGGAAAATTAAGAAGGGATTTTAATATAATTGCGGTGGGAGATATGCGAAGAGCTTTTTTGGAGTTATCTCCACTAAGGAGGAGTTTGGATTATAGGTTTAAAAATGGACATAATCTTTTAAATTTAATTATGGCAGTAATTTTAATTAAAGAGAAAGACCCTGTTAATGCTTTAAATGATTTTTTTAAACCAAAATTTAGAGTTCTTCCAGCAACACTTGATAATGTAAATTTGTGCGCACTTCTTTTTAATGGAGAAATTGTTAAGGGTGAAACAAACATTGATATCCCTAAACATAATTCAAGAATTAAAAAGGTGTTTTTAGATAAAAAGGCTTTTGCTTTTAAAGAGTCTTGTGAGAAACTTTCAAGGGCAGATTTTATTATTATTGGACCTGGGGATCTATATTCTTCTCTTATTCAGATTTTACTTGTTACAGGGATTAAGGAGGCAATTAAAAAAAGCAAAGCCAAAATAATTTATATTTGCAATTTAGAAAATAAGAAAGGGGAGACAGACGATTTTACAGTTTCTGATTTTGAAAAAGAAATAGAAAAATATTTAGGAAAGGATTTAGATTATATTATTTTTAATAATAATAAGAAAGTTGATTTTGTTCAGTTTAATGCTTATAATGATTCTAAGCATATTGGAATAGATTTGTATAATTCAAGTGAACTTATTAAAAAATTAAGGGAATTAATAATATGAAAGCGATTATATTAGCATCTGGAAATGGGTTGAGGTTTTTACCTTTATCTAAAACCAATCCTAAGCCTTTAACAAAGTTATTTGGAAAATCTATTATAGAGCACAACCTTTTGAGTTTAAAAGGAATAGTTGATGAGGTTTTTATTGTCATAGGATATTTAGGGGAAAAAATAAAAGAGGCGATAGGAGATAATTATAATGGAATTAAAATAACATATGTTATTGATAACGAAATTATAGGCACAGGAAATTCTGCAAGGCTTGCTGTTGCTAAAATTAAAGATGATAAGGTGATTATAATGAATGGAGATGATCTTTATAATAGAGAAGATGTTAAAGCCTTGGTTCAAAAATGCCCTTCGATTGCAGCTAAAAAAGTTTTAAATCCTTCTAATTTTGGGATTATTATAATTGAAGAGGGGAAAGTTAAGGAAATAGAGGAGAAGCCTGACGATCCTAAAAGCAATCTTGCAAACATTGGATTGTATTGTCTTCCGACAAGTGTTTTTAATGAACCTATATCAAAATCTAAAAGAGGGGAATATGAGATAACAGATTATGTTAAGAATTTAAATTATATAGAGGCAAGCTCTTGGGTTCCTGCATCTTATCCTTGGGATTTATTTAGTATGGTGGAATTATTGTTTAAAGGATTAAAATTTCGGAAATATGGGAGAATTGAAATAGGAGTTGTAATTAAGGGTAAAGTTTACATAGGAAAAAATTCAATAATTAAAAGTGGCTCTTATATTGAAGGTTCTGTTTTTATAGGAGATAATTGTAAAATTGG
>JAAZMU010000007.1 GCA_012798645.1 Patescibacteria group bacterium
AAAATAGAAATCCCTATGCAACCTGACCCAGAAAATAAATCTAAACACTTAGCCCCTTTTCCTATTTCTTTTAGAATTAAAGACACCCAGTATTCAGTTTCAACTCTTGGAATTAATGGCCTTAAAGATAAATCAATTCTACTTCCTAAAAAATACTTATACCCTTTTTTGTACTCTTCAGGCAAACTCATAACATCATTAAAAATCCTGTTGCAATACCTATTATTGCTCCTGCCAAAACCTCAAGAAAACTATGTCCTAGAACCTCTCTTAAGGGCTCCATTTCTTTGATATTAATAAATTCAATTAAATCATTTAATGACTGAGCCTGTCTCTGGGCTGCCCTTCTTAAAACTGAAGCGTCGTATAAAACAAAGGCTGCAAAGGCCACAGTAATAGCAAAAAACAAAGAGGAAACCCCTTCTAAATATCCCACCACCACGCAAAGAGCTGTAACTGTTGCGCTATGAGAACTAGGAAAACCTCCTGGAATAAAAAACAGGGAAAGGTCAAACTTCTTTTCTTTTTTTGTAGCTATAATAACTTTAATAGATTGAGTTACAAACCAAGCTGTTAAAGGAATTACAATCGCTTTATTATTTAAAATTCCTAATAATGTATTACTACTTGTCATAAATTTCAAAAATCTTATTTTGTGTTTTTGCTCCTTTAATAAGTTTTATTCTTTTTTTAGAAATACTAAAATATTCTGCTAATATTTCAAATATTCTCTTATTCGCCTCTCCTCTTTCTGGCTTCTCCTTTAAAAAAATTTCAAAAGAATTTTCATCCTTTTTATTTAATAATTCCTTTTTTGATTTTGGATAGCATTTAACTTTTATTAACATTATTTGAAATTATATAAAGATATATAAGCGGAAGTATTCCTACTGTATTAAAAATAAACAGACAAACAAACCATTTTTTCTCTTTTCTTTGAGCACTATGCCAAAGAGCTATTCCCCGTACTATTAAATCAAATATAGCAAGAATTTGAATAAGTACTAAAATTTTAACTGGAATTAAAAATCCATTAATTGCTATCATATATTTTAATTAATTTTTTAAAATCTTTTTTTAATATTTCTCTTTTTTTATTATCATAAATAACTGCTGCTGGATGATACATTGGGATAATAAAAATATTATTTATCTTAAATATTTTCCCATGCATATCACCCATTTCTAAATTCTTTTTAAGCATATACCTACTTGAGAATCTTCCCAAAGGACAAATTATTTTAGGCTTTAAAATTTTAATTTGTTCTTCTAAATAAACCTTACATTCATTTATTTCTTCTTCTTTTGGGTCTCTATTAGAAGGAGGTCTGCATTTTAATATGTTTGTTATAAATACATCCTCCCTTTTTAAATTAACATATTCTAAAAGCTCATCTAAGATCTGTCCTGCTCTTCCGCAAAAAGGCATACCTGTTTCATCCTCATTTCTTCCTGGAGCCTCTCCTATAAACATAATCTTACTTTTTAAATTACCAGAATAAATGGTAGGTAAATTCCTTGTCTCCCATAGATCGCATTTCTTACAATTCTTTATTTTAATAGCTAATTCTTTCATAATTGTCCCAAAACGCCTGGAAAGAATATCATAACTATGCCTAGAAATAATAATAAAATTCCTGATATTAATTTGGATCCCCTTATAAACTTATCTGATTCTTGAACCAAATTAAAAGTAAAAACAGCAATTAAAAATACTATGAAATCATCCAACATATAAAATATATCATAGACTATAAGATAAAAATAGTGCATTGCAGGAGTTAAATCATAAGAAGT
>JAAZMU010000045.1 GCA_012798645.1 Patescibacteria group bacterium
CCTACTTCAAAGAATAGAATATTATTTCCAAAAAATCAAGTGCCGAGGGAGGGATTTGAACCCTCACACCCGTTTACAAAATATGAAAAAAGAAGTTGTTGTAAGATCAGCCATTGCAGGAGTAACTGCAGAAGAATTAAATATTTCCCTTGAACAAGACATTTTAATCATTAAAGGAGAAAGAAAAGACAAAGAGGAAGTCCCCAAAGACAAAAGAAACTATTTTATCCAAGAATGCTATTTCGGACCATTTGAAAAAGAAATCATTCTTCCTAAAGAAGTAGAAACTACGGAGATAAAGGCTAAAATGAAAAAACAACTCCAAAAAATAGGAATAAAGTAACAAAAAAGGAGGAGACTTTTAGATTTTAATCATTGTCCCCTCCTTCAGGCTCCTTTTTATCTCTTCTTTCTTTTTTTTACTTTCCTCTATTCCTTGATAAAACTTTGCATACGAAGCCTTTATATCAAGGAGTGTTGCCCCTCCCTTCCTTTCTTTTTTCATTTTTAACCTCCTACTTCAAAGAATAGAATATTATTTCCAAAAAATCAAGTGCCGAGGGAGGGATTTGAACCCTCACACCCGAAGGCATATGCTCCTAAGGCATACGTGTCTGCCAATTCCACCACCTCGGCATAATAAAAACCCTTTAAATATTAAGGGTCTTTATTTTACACATACCATATTATCCAATGATTGACAATACAATTCCAGGCAATGCTCTTGCAAAGAATCCTACTACTATTGCTACCGCAGCCATCACAATCTTTTGGTTTGCACTCTTTACTTTCTCTACATCTCCCTGAGACCTTAGATAATCCGAAGCAGCTAGTATGATCATAAGCGATGCAGCTATTATAATAAATATGAAAGCCCAGTTTGTGACATTGTAAACTGTATTGAATAAACAACAAAAGCCACAATCATCTTCTACTGCAAAATCACACACATTCTTACTATCTACAGGACACTCATATCCTCTTTTCTCCATCATATTTAAAGCTCCTTCTGACATTGTACAGGAATCAGCAGCCATACTAATCAAAGGCACGCTTACAAAAGCTAATAAAAATACTATTGCAAAAATCTTTTTTAAATTCATTTTTTTAATCATAATGCTATTAATTTATACGACCTTTGATTATTATTTAACTACAACTCCCTCAACAATAGCACTCAATGCCTTAGCCATCAAAATCACTAATAATCCTATCATTGACCATTTAATTATATTCTTTGCAGTTTTCACATTTTCTTCATTTTCAAAAGCAAGCGTCATCATTAAACCTGCCACAACAAAGCCAAGGATTGCAAGCACTCCTCCTATTGTTGTAAGCAAATCTGTAATTTTAACAATAGTTTTAGATATATTAGATTCTTCCGCACACACGCTCAGAGTAGGAACAACAGCAGTAGAAGCAATTATTAAAAGTCCTTTGATTTTGTTTTTCATAATTCTCATGGACTTGTTGAAACAAATCCTTTAAATATTCCAATTAAAGATTCTGCTAATAATACCACTATTATACCAACAACCGTATAAAACATCAACTTCTTTGCATTTGAGATTTTTGTAGCGTCTCCATGCGCTGTTGTAAACATTATACCCCCTACAACAAACATTAAAGGAGCCAAAACAAGTGAAATATCTAGCATCCATTTAGCCACTGCATCAAGCACTCCACTAATACTACCTATGCCTATCGGATTAACCAATGCTCCTAAAGCAAAACTAGTGGCAAAAAACAATCCAACTATTAAGATCCCTATTATACTTTTTTTAAATCTCATTTTCTAAAAATTAATGCAAAATGATAATTACCTAAATCAAGTTCTCTTTCTAATTTCAAATTTAATTCGTTTAACTTTTGTTTTACTTCTTCCTTAGGAACAGCAATATCCTTTGGTCCAATATTTCTAAATTCAAGCCAATCAACAACAAGTAAATAGCCTCCATTCTTTAAAACTCTTTTTACTTCACTTAATACTTCATCTCTTTTGTCTAACTCAAACAAAATGTTTGAAAGAATAACAAAATCAATTACATTATCTGCTATTTTAACACCCTTTTCAATATCTGACAATAGAAGCTCAACATTAAATATTTTCTCGCTATCTAACTTAGACCTTAAAACAGAAAGTGCCTCTTCTTTAATGTCTAATGCATAGACTTTTCCTTGATCAAGTTTCTTTGCCAGTGGGATTGTCCACCCACCAGAACCTGAACCAACATCTAAAGCAACCATATCAGGTTCTAAAAAAGCTAATCTATCAATTGTTTGTTTTGGATTTAAAAACATATTAAATTGTAGTTGCGGAAACAACTTTGTCTCCTGCCTTTAATCTCATTATTTTAACTCCCTGAGTGTCTCGACCAAGCCTAGGGATACTTGAAATTTTAATCCTTATTGTTTGCCCTTTTTGAGATATTACAATTAAATCTTCTTGATTAGTAATAATTTGTGGCTTAACAATCTCCCCTGTTTTCTTAGTCACATTAGCAATTTTAATCCCAACCCCTCCTCGCCTTTGTTTTTTATAATCTTCCACGCTTGTAATCTTACCATACCCGTTTTCAGTTAAAACTAAAAGTCCTGCTTTTTCATTTTCTTGTGAAATAAAGACCATGCCAATCACTTTATCTTCTGGTTTTAGCTTAACGCCACGCACTCCTGAAGCCTGCCTCCCCATTGCCCTGACATCCTTTTCATTAAACCGAATAGACATTCCTTTTTTAGTAGCAAGTAAAATATCATCTCCTTTGTTAATCCTCTCAACCTCGCATAATGTATCACCTTCTCTTAAACTTATTGCAATTAAGCCGTTTCTTCTCACATTTTCAAATTCTCTAAGTTTTGTTTTTTTACTAACGCCATTAGTTGTTGTCATAATTAAATAACCATCTTTGTCCTCATTTTTATTCAAAGCTAAGATAGAGAGTATTTTATCACTTGTAGCTATTTCAAGAAAGTTCATTATCCCTCTTCCTTTATTCGTCCTTATTCCCTCGGGTACCTCATATGCCTTTGTTCTAAACACTTTTCCTGAATCTGTAAAAAAGAATAAAGTATCATGTGTATTAACACTTAAAAAGTATTCTATCTTGTCTTCTTCTCTTGGTTTCATACCAACCGTTCCCACTCCACCTCGTCTTTGTTTTTTATACTCATCTGGATTCATTCTTTTAATATATCCACTTTTTGTAAGCGTAATCACTGTTTCCTCTTCTTTTATTAAATCCTCAATTGAAATCTCTCCTGCCTTATGCGGAATAATGATTGTTTGTCTTTTATCTCCATAATTTTTCTTAACTTCTCTTAACTCCTTTTTAATTGTTTTTTTCTGCTCTGTCTCACTTTTTAAAATCAATTCCAGCTTTTCAATCATTTCCATTATTTGCTTTAACTCGTCCTCAATCTTTTGTTTTTCAA
>JAAZMU010000046.1 GCA_012798645.1 Patescibacteria group bacterium
AGACAAAGGCGCCATAATGGGCGCCTTGTCTGAAAAAAGAAAAACAAATCTCTCACTACCACTTAGTCTAATAGGAAACTAAATGGCATTTCTCTTATACATTGAAACTAATATTTTGTCAAATAAAAGGCGGATTTTTAGATCCGCAGCTCACAAGGATGCACATATTCAGATACGCGGCATATGCCGTACCTGATTCTCTTTGTATGCTCATAATAGTATTCAGCATAAAAAAACGCATCTCCTTTTTCCTTAAACGAATAATGTCTTCGCTTAGAAGAGATTGGCTTAATTTCTCCATCGCCAAGGTTAAGCCAATATCCATTGCTTTCCGTGGTCAAAATCCCTATTGCGCGAAGAAAATCCACAACATCCCATCCAGCATCGTCTTCTGTTGTATGGGATTCACAAGCATCAAAAAAGTTTTCCCACTTAACAGAAGCACTACCATTTTCAACCTTCAGTATTTTGTTTACAAAGGCTTTTCTTTGCTCAATGTAATTTTCAATCCTCTTTGCATGGCACAATGGGCAGACATAAGGCATAGCAGTTTCTATTTCAACTCTTTTCCCATTAAAGCCAAAGTAGAAATCCCCTCTAGGAATTTTCCCGCAGAATTGACATTCATTCATAACGTCACCCTGGTTTTAGGAACCACGGAAATAATAGCACTTTAATAATAAAAGGCAAGCTCTTGAAAAAAACAAGAAGTATGCTATCTTGATTATAGGAAGACAAGAACTTGTTTTATATTTTTTAATATGTTATAAAGTGATTATTGATTATGGAAAAAACCGAAGAAAAAACTACAAATAATACAACAATAGAAGAAATGATTGAGGCAGGTCTTGGTTTTGGTCATCAAGCCTCTAAGCTTCATCCTAAAATGAAGCCCTACATTACAAAAATGAAGGGCGGAATAGGTCTCATTAATTTAGAGATTACACGAGAAAAATTAGAAGAGGCTTTAAAGTTTCTTGAACAAGCTAAAAAAGAACAAAAGACCTTTTTGTTTGTAAGCACAAGCCCATCTCTTAGAAGCATTGTTAAAGATACTGCAGAAAAAACAAACTCTTTTTACGTTGTAGAAAGATGGATTGGAGGACTCTTAACAAACTTTTCTGAGATTAAAAAAAGATTAAAATATTTTGAAGAGCTTGAGGCTAAAATAGCTGAGCCTGACTTTACAGAAAAATATGTTAAAAAAGAAAGGCTTCAAATAATGAAGACATTAGAAAGACTTAAAGCTAAGTTCGGAGGGGTAAAGGGTATGGAAAAAATACCAGATGTTGTTATTATTATTAACCTAGAAAAAGATAAATTAGCCCTTTTAGAAGCATTAGGCGTTCAAAAAACAATTGTTGCTATTACAGATACAAATGTTGATCCCACAGAAGTTAACTATATGATTCCTGCAAATGATGATGCTGTATCATCTGTTACTTACATATTAGATAAAATAAGTAAATCAATAGAATAATATGGTGAGCATAGAATTAATAAAACAATTAAGAGAAGAAACAAATATTTCCTTAGCAGAATGTAGAAAAGCTTTAGAGGAATCAAAAGGAGATATTGCAAAAGCTAAAGAAATTTTAAAAAAACAAGGAGAAGCTATTGCTCTTAAAAAATGTGAAAGAGAAGTTTCTTCAGGTGTAATAAGTTCATACATACACGCAGGTGGAAAAGTAGGTGTTTTAATTAAAGTCTTATGCGAAACAGACTTTGTTGCAAAAGGTGACCTTTTTAAAGAATTAACACACGAATTATTGCTTCAAATTGCATCAATGTCTCCTTTATACGTTGAGGAAGAAGATATTGAAGAGGACGTACTTCAAAAAGAAATTGAAATCTATAATGAGCAATTGAAAAATGAGAATAAGTCAGATAATATCAAGGAAAACATTGTTAAAGGAAAATTAGAAAAGTTTAAAAAAGAAGTTTGTCTTTTATCCCAAGATTGGGTTAAAGATAATTCAATCACAATTCAAGACTTAATAAATGACTACATCGCAAGATTAGGGGAGAATATTAAGGTTAAAGAATTTGTAAGATATGAGCTCTGAAATTACATCTTTAGCATTTATGGTTTTAGGCTTTTTAGGAATGTCTGCTATTACTGTTCGTAAAATAGAGGACATATCAAAACTTCCTAACACACCGAGCTTTATTCAAAGACTACAATTTAAAGAAAGAGTAAAAAAAGAAACAAGGGATATTGTCAAGAAAAAATACTTTGGAATTCAAGTTTTTACGCAAAAATTATTATCAAGAATTAGGATTTTAATTTTAAAACTGGATAATAAGATTTTTAATCTTAATTTAAAGTTAAAAGAACATTCAAAAAAAACAAAAGAAGATATAGATCTTGGCTTGACTGACATTAAAGACAAGCTAAAAAAGAGCAAGTAAGCCGGCATAGCTCAATGGCAGAGCAACTGTTTTGTAAACAGTAGGTTGGGGGTTCAAATCCGTCTGCCGGCTCAATAATTGACAAATAGAATAATTTACTGTAAGTATAAGTATGTACATTCACAATTTAAGATTCACAACAAATTAAACGAACAACATAATTTTTTAGAGTTGTTCCGCTTATTTTTTTATAGAGTTTGATCCTAGCTCAGGATGAACGCTGGCGACGTGGATAAGGCATGCAAGTCGAACGGTTTTTATTTCTTGCTTGCAAGAAGTAGAAATAGTGGCGAACCGGTTAGTAACACGTAGATAACCAACCCCTTACTCGGGGATAACTTGAAGAAATTCAAGCTAATACCCGATGGTCTGAAACTTGTTCTTAGATTATTAAATTAGTTTAAGATCAGGTTTCAGTAAAGGTTTATTCCGGTAAGGGATGGGTCTGCGCCCTATCAGCTTGTTGGTAAGGTAATGGCTTACCAAGGCTATGACGGGTAGGCGGAGTGAGAGCTTGTCCGCCAACAATGGCACTGAGACACTGGCCATACTCCTACGGGAGGCTGCAGTCGAGAATATTGGTCAATGGACGAAAGTCTGAACCAGCGACGTCGCGTGTAGGAATAAGATCTTCGGATTGTAAACTACTTTTATAAGGGAAGAATCTTTTAGATGACGGTACCTTATGAATAAGGGGTGACAAAACTCGTGCCAGCAGTAGCGGTAATACGAGTGCCCCAAGCGTTATCCGGATTAATTGGGCGTAAAGGGTCCGTAGGCGGTTTGTTAAGTTTTTCGTTAAATCTCCAGGGCTTAACTTTGGAGTTGCGGAAAAAACTAACAGACTAGAGGATGTTAGGGGCTAGCGGAATGTCTGGTGTAGGGGTGAAATCCGTTGATATCAGATGGAACACCAAAAGCGAAGGCAGCTAGCTGGGGCAATCCTGACGCTCAGGGACGAAAGCGTGGGGAGAAAAGAGGATTAGATACCCTCGTATTCCACGCCATAAACGATGAGCACTAGCTATTGCAAGTGTCGACCCTTGCAGTGGTCAAGCTAACGCGTTAAGTGCTCCGCCTGGGAAGTACGGCCGCAAGGCTAAAACTCAAAGGAATAGACGGGGACTCACACAAGCGGTGGATCACGTGGCTTAATTCGACGATAAGCGAGGAACCTTACCAAGGCTTGAAACTCTAATGAAATCCTTCCGAAAGGAAGGCCCTCCGAAAGGACATTAGAGCAGCTGCTGCATGGTTGTCGTCAGCAGGTGGCTTGAGTTGCTCCCTTAAATGGGGAAACCTGCGCAACCCTTACCCTATGTTTTAAATGTCATGGGGGACTGCCTAGGATAACTAGGAGGAAGGTGAGGATGACGCCAAATCAGCATGGCCCTTTGATGCCTTGGGCTGCACACGTGATACAATGGAAATGACAAAGGGGTGCTAAGAGGTAACTTGGAGCAAATCCCATCAAACATTTCCTCAATTCGGATTGAGGTCTGCAACCCGACCTCATGAAGTCGGAATCGCTAGTAACCGTAGATCAGCCATGCTACGGTGAATATGTCCCTGGGTCTTGTACTCACCGCCCGTCACGTCAAGCGAGCTGGGGGTGCCCGAAGTCCCATTTAAATGGGCCGAAGGTAAATTCAGTGAGAAGGACGAAGTCGTAACAAGGCACGGGTAGCGGAAGCTGCTCGTGGATCATTTATTTAAAAAATGGTTGACTGAAATTAGTTTACGAGAGATCTCTGAATTAATTTCAAGGTGTTGATCTTTGTACCTCAAAGAAAGATCGTTTTTATAAGCGGAACAACTTTGGAAAATTATGAAAAAAAGTCACTTGCAATATAGGCTATTAAAGCCATTCTACAACAAAGAAGCAAAAAAGATGTGTAATGATTTTAAGAACTACATAACCAAAGGAGACAAAGTATTAGATCTAGGCTGTGGGTCAGGTATTGTAGCAAACAAAATAAAAAGCACATTCAAAGTACAAGTAAAAGGAATTGATATTATTGATATGAGAGAGGTTGATATTCCTTTTGAGATATATGATGGAAAAGATTTGTCCTTTATCAAAGACAATGAATTTGATGTGGTTTTAATCAGCTATGTTCTTCACCATACAGGGGATTTAGAGAATATCTTAAGCCAAGCAAAGAGAATTGCTAAAAAACATATTATTATATATGAAGATTTAAATGAGGGATTCTTCGGAAAGTTCTATTGTCTTCTTCATGGTAAATTATATGATTGGGTATTCTTAAAAAATAATATTCCAGCAAGGTTTTTAAGTGAAAAAGAATGGAAAGAACTTTTTAAAGAGCTAAACTTAGACTTAATTCATTCAAAAGAAAAAAAGTACAAGTTAAGTTTTGTAAAAAGAAAAGCGTTCATTTTAGAAAAAAGGGTGTGTAGCTCAGCTGGCTAGAGCGCGTCACTGATAATGACGAGGTCCCTGGTTCAAGTCCAGGCATACCCACACAATAGGGGCCGATGGCTCAATTGGTAGAGCATCTCATTTGCAATGAGAGGGTTCAGGGTTCGAGTCCCTGTCGGTCCACAAGGGAAAAGCACTAAAGGTGCTTTTTGTGTTTTCCATAGGGTTGACAATGTAGCCTTTTTATGTTAACGCTATATAAGTACCTAACGGAGGTATAGAATGAATTTAAATGAGAATTTGTCAACGGAAGAGCTAGTGGGGAAAATGATCGAGAACCTCGACATTCTCGAGGAGTTTCTCAAGGCATTTCCCATAAAGGAAGAAAGTATAGAAGTTGAAGATCATATCGCTAAATATGAACGTCCCGAGGGGTACCCCCAAAAACTCATTGCCTTGGAGGAAGTTGTTGAAAAAGCCTCTGAGGAATTCGAAGCAGTAATGCGGGCAAACGCAGAGAGTGAGAAAAAACTGCTAGCAAAATCAATGTTTTTGCTAGAAAGAGTTGCATCATGCAAAAAGCGCATAATTGCTTCTTCTGAAAAAGACGCTGACGATCAGAAAGTGATACTTTTTTTGGAGGCTTTTGAGAGTTCCTTGTTGGTAAGACAGGTGAAAAGCCTCATCGCAGAGTTCTTTGAATATGTGAACGAAACATTATCCGTAGAGGCTCTAGTCTCTATGGACAAGATGATCAATGGCATAAAGGCCTATGAGGAGGCCGTGATTCAAGAATATCTTTCTTAATAAAGTGTGCTTAGAAGCAATTCTAAACACACTTCTTTTTTTTATAAACTATATAAAGTGTGCAATATCATATGGACCAGTACAGTCCCTTGACATACCATTGTAATTATGTTATATTATAACAAGTATGTTGATAAGAACAACAACCTCGGTTTACGAGGTTAAGATGCCGAGCCCTGGGAGATACAGGGTTCGCAAAATCGCTAGCTCGAGCGTTTCCCTGATCGAACTCGGGGAGACGTTCGAAGGCAACGTCCTCGCCTTCGACAGGGAGGGACGTCTCGTCCTTTGCCAGGACGAGAAAATTGTCATGAGGACATCGCAGACAAAAGACTGGTAAGTCTGCGAAAAGGGTGCAATCTGTACCCTTTTTTTTACAAAAACCACTGCTATTGACAAATTCCTAATCTTTGCTAAATTATATACTGTATGTAGAAAGTATTACAGTATCTTTAGAATAAAGAAGATACTATGTTTTGTTTTCTACATCAATAGCAACTTGAAAACTTAATATATTTGTTAATGAGGTTAATATTTGCTAGTCAACATTTATTTCTATTTTTAATAAGGGCAAATGGTGGATGCCTTGGGACTAGACGCGATGAAGGACGTGGCGTAGCTGCGATAAGCTTCGGTAAGGTGTGTAGCAACCTGTGACCCGGAGATCTCCTAATGGGAAAACCCAATCTTGGTTATACAAGATTATCTTTTTGCGAAAGCTTAAAGAAGCAAACCTGGTGAAGTGAAACATCTCAGTAGCCAGAGGAAAAGAGAACAATAGTGATTCCCTTAGTAGCGGCGAGCGAAGAGGGAAAAGCCCAAAACCATATTTATATGGTGGTTGTAGGGAGATAACGTCTTTTAGTAGAGGAAGTTTAAAAGTTAAGTTAATTAATTGAAGTTTCTGGAAAGAAACGCCATAGAAGGTGATAGCCCTGTAAGTGAAAATTAATTTACACTTCTTGTTATCTTTCCTGAGTACCGTCGGATCAAGAAAAGTCGGCGGGAATCCAGCAGGACTACCTGCTAAGGCTAAATACAATCTAGTCACCGATAGTGAACCAGTACCGTGAGGGAAAGGTGAAAAGCAGTCCGATAAGGACGGTGAAATAGAACCTGAAACCATTATGCCTACAAGGAGTCAGAGCTATTTTTTAAATAGTGATGGCGTGCTTTTTGCAGAACGAGCCAACGAGTTTTTCTTGTCAATTGTCTAAGTGCTTATGGCACGTAAGCTTAGGGAAACCAAGTCTTAACAGGGCGATTAAAAATTGGCAGGAAAAGACCCGAAGCCAGACGAGCTTACCATGACCAGGATGAAACTTGCAGAAATGCAAGCGGAGGTCCGAACCCGTAGGTCGTGCAATTCCTTGGGATGAGTTGTGGTAAGGAGTGAAAAGCTAATCGAGTTTGGTAATAGCTGGTTCTTCCCGAAATAGTTTTAGGGCTAGCCTCGCTTATTTTGCTTTGGGGGTAGAGCACTGAAAGAGGTATCATTGGGCTTCGGCTCGGATTCTTCTATCAAACTCCGAATACCAAAGTATTTAGAGCGGGAGTCAGACTGTGGGAGCTAAGTTCCATAGTCGCGAGGGAAACAGCCCAGACCATCATCTAAGGTCCCTAAATCTAAACTAAGTGCAAAGAAGGAGGTGAGATTTCTCAGATAGTTAGGAGGTTAGCTTAGAAGCAGCTACCCTTTAAAAAGTGCGTAATAGCTTACTAATTAAGAGATTTTGCGCCGAAGATTAACGGGGCTCAAGTTTAGTACCGAAGATATGGGGTTATTACTTTTTGTAATAATCGGTAGGGAAGCGTTCCTATTGCACTGAAGCTAAATCGTGAGGTTTAGTGGAGCGATAGGAAGTGAGAATGTTGGCATAAGTAACCGCAATTATGGTGAGATTCCATAACGCCGTAAATCTAAGGTTTCCTTAGCAATGATAATCAGCTAAGGGTTAGGCGGGCCTTAGGAGAAGCCGAAAGGTTTATCTGATGGACAGCAGGCTTAATATTCCTGCCCTTCAGTATTCTTCTTTATAAGTGACGCAACTTTGTAGTCAAAATAGATTATTGGATTTTTATTTTGATGAGTGAGTTGCCAGGAAAAGCTTTTTAAAGGTTAAGAATATTGAAACCGTACCGCAAACCAACACAGGTAGATGAGTATAAATGTACTAAGGCGAACAAGTGAAAGCTCCTGAAGGAATTCGGCAAAAAAGTGGTCGTAACTTCGGAATAAGACCTTCCTTTGCATTTATGTAAAGGACGCAGCTAACGTATCTCAAGCGACTGTTTATCAAAAACACAGGTCCCTGCTTAACTCGTAAGAGGATGTATAGGGGCTGAGGCCTGACCAGTGCCGGAGTGTTAAGAGTGGCGGTTGTCTCACTTTCACTTTATAATAAGAAGGGTTACTTCCTAGGAATAAATTAAATTAAAGTAAATATTAACAAAATTAAAGTGTCTTTATCAAATAGAAACTAGGTAGTAATTTCAACTATTGTAACGTGTAAGTGGGACAGCTGATTGCTTCAAGCTTCCGGTGAACGTCCGCGGTAACTCTGACCGTGTTAAAGTAGCGTAATCCCTTGTCGGGTAAGTTCCGACCCGCATGAAAGGCTTAACGACTTGAGAACTGTCTCCAGGAGTTGCTTGGTGAAATTGCAGTGGAGGTGAAAATGCCTCCTACCTGTGGCTAGACGAGAAGACCCCAGGAGCTTTACTATACCCTGGTATTGAATTATGGCTTTAAATGCGTAGAATAGGTGGGAGACTATGATGTCATGCTTTCGGGCGTGACGGAGTCGCCAGTGAAATACCACTCTTTTATTGTCATGGTTCTAACCTCCATGCTTTATTTAGAGCATGGGGAGACAGTGCTTGGTTGGTAGTTTAAGTGGGGCGCTTTCCTCCTAAAAAGTAGCGGAGGAGTTTAAAGGTTGGCTAGATCCGGATGGAAATCGGATTGGTCCTACAAAGGGATAAGCCAGCTTAACTGCAAGGCGGATATGCTGCGCAGATGGGAAACCAGAACTTAGTGAACCGACCTTGGTTCGTAGGACCGAGGGAGATCATCAAATAAAAGCTACCCTGGGGATAACAGGCTGGTAGTGTCCAAGAGTCCATATCAACGACACTGTTCGGCACCTCGATGTCGGCTCATCACATCCTGGGGCTGTAGAAGGTCCCAAGGGTTTGGCTGTTCGCCAATTAAAGTGGTTCGCGAGCTGGGTTCAGACCGTCGTAAGACAGGTTGGTTTCTATCTACCACAGGCGCCGAGTCTTGAGAAGAGTTGCCCCTTGTACGAGAGGATCGGGGTGAACCAATCTCTGGTGTACCAGCTGTCATGCCAATGGCACTGCTGGGTAGCTATAATTGGGAAAGGATAAGAGCTGAAAGCATCTAAGCTCGAAGCCTACTTCAAGATTAGGACTCATACTCAGGTTAGAGACTATGACCTTGATAGGGTGCAGGTGTAAGTTCTGTGAAGAATTGAGCCGAGCACTACTAATTGAGACTTGAAATAAGTTTGGCTAGCAATTATTAGCCTCATTACAAGTATATTAATTGTTTTTCCTTATTATTTTTAATATGGGGATAATACCGCAAGTGACCCACCTGATACCATTCCGAACTCAGAAGTGAAACCTTGTAGGGCCGATGATAGTTTAATGCGAAAGTAGGACATCCCCATTTTAAAGGTAATAAGGATTTTTAATACACATTTGCTTTTATCTTAAATAAATAATATAATTAAGTATATGCATGAAAACTTTTACTCTTAAAAGAACGGTTTTTTTGTTAATGTCTGTACTCGTAATCATTCTTGTTTTTTCTTTTTTCAAAGAAAATATTCAAAATGATTTACACAAAAGTTTTGCTGGAATCAAAGAATTCTTATGGAATATTAATATAAATAGAGAAAAGAGTTGTGCTTTTTTAGAAACCAAGCAAAGTTTTAAAAATGCAGAATTTAATAGTTTAAAAAAAGAGAATGAACTTTTAAGAGAGATTATTGGTATTTCCTTAAATGAAGACTACGAACTAGAAATTGCCTCTGTTACAGGACGAAACTCTTTTGAAGACATTATAACTATTAATAAAGGGCTTAAGCATGGAATTAATGATGGTATGACAGTTTTAACCAGCGAAAAAGCTCTTGTAGGTAAAATTTTAAAATCATACAATGATTTTTCAGAAATATTATTGATTACAAATCCTCAAAGCTTAATTGACATTTTAATTACACCTAGTAATGAATATGCTATGGCTAAAGGAGATAATCAAAAACTTAAATTAGACCTTTTAGAAAAAAAAGCCATTGCAAGTAAGGAAGATGTGTGTGTTACATCAGCTCTTGGAGGGCAATACAAAGAAGGCTTTCTTGTAGGAAAGATTATTAATATTAGTGACTTAGGGTCAGAAGCTTTTAAAACAGGTGAAATTAGACCCTTTTTTGAGCTAACTGATTTAGACAAAGTTTTAATTATTAAAAATGATAAAAAAACTGACTAAAATTATCATACTAATAATGTTTTGGCTCTTAATATCCCTTTTCCAAAATAGTTTTCTTTCCATATACACAAACTTTAATTTCTTATGCTTGCTTGTTATTGTATTAAATATAATTGAAAATCCTGAAAGTAAGCTCGGTATAATATCTGCTTTTTTAGGAGGACTTTTGTTAGACCTTAGTACAACCTATGAATTCGGATTATTCACAATTAGTCTTGTCATTTTATCCTTAATTGTAAAAACCATCTTATCAAAATTCTTAAAAATCCCTTATGCTTCCTTCATTCCGAAAATTTAAAAAAGGACATTCAATTGATATCGAAGATATATTTATTGATAGTATCATCCAAAAAGAACATAAAAACTCAATCATTGCTTCTCAAAAAAAGGAAACAGTAATTAAAGAGCGAGTTTTTATCAATCTTTTTCTTTTTTTCTTTGCATTTATTATCCTTATGGTTGGTATCTGTTTTTTTTATCAATTAGTTGGTGATGATTATATGGCAAGAGCAGAAAAGAATAAGTATATTTTTAAAGAAATAAACTCGGGAAGGGGTATAATATATGATAGGAATTTTAATAAGATAGTGGCTAATGAACAAATATTTAATTTAGTTTTAAAAGGAGAAGCAAGCAATGAAGCACTTTCTGAAGTCGCCAAAATACTTAATCTAGAAAGTATTGAAGAAGGCAACACTTGCATAAAAGAGAATTTAAGCAACCAAGAAGTAATTGTGCTTAAAACAAAATTAGATAAGTTACAAGGTTTTGAACTTGAGAAAAAGAACATTAGGAATTATGAAAATGGGTATGCTTTTTCACACATTATTGGATTTCTATCAAAAGATGAAGAAAAAGGTCAAGATGGTATAGAAAAAGAATACGAAGATATTTTAAAAGAAATTCCAGGTATCACAAAATACAAAAGAGATGCCTTGAATAATATCTTAGGAGAAGAGCTTGTAAAAGACCCTGAGTCTGGGAAAAGCCTAATTTTAAACATTGATAAGAACCTTCAAATTAAAAGCGCAGAAGTTTTAAAAAGTGTTGCAAATGAAACAAATGCAACAGGAGGATCCATTATTATCATGAATCCCAAAACAGGAGAAGTTCTAACGCTTGTAAAT
>JAAZMU010000047.1 GCA_012798645.1 Patescibacteria group bacterium
AATAACATATTCATAGTCTCCTTTGTCTTCAATTTTAAAGGCAAGACTTTTAACCGTAGTATAGGAGGTCTCATCCTTAAGTTTTCTTTTAATTTGAGTAGCCTCTTTTAAGTCAATTACATTGCCTTCACTATTTTTCAGCTCATAATTAACATAAATACCATCATCTAGAATAACATAGTCCTTAAAAATTAAAGTTCCTTGCTCTTGACTCAAGCTAATCTTAGGCATATCAAACTCACCATTATACTCGTTCTTATAAATACTTCTTACAAACAAAGGTACCTTTTTCTGATTTCTCACACTTGTTGCTAAACTTCCCTTTATTTCTATTGTAAACTCTGTATCAGCATCATTTCTTCTAAGAATAATTTCTGAATCACCATAACAAAGAGTATATTTATTTTCTCTTTCAAAAATATTAGGACTTGTAAGACCTAACCATTCCTTTTGAATTTCAAGATGCCATCCAGTATAGCCCCCTGCAATATCACTGTTATAGGTTCCTCTGTACAAAAGCGCATAAATATCAGAAGATAGCTCTATTTTAACATACTCCAAAGCTTCATTTGAAGTTAGTTTGTATGTATCAGCTACTCCATCTCCAAAACTATCCAGAGTAATTTCAAGCGTATTAGGAGCTTCTGAAGTAGTGGTAGTTGGAATACTCAAAGATGTAACAACTTCTCCTGCCTTATTTACCTTTACATAGTAATCACCTTCTTTTAATAATTGAGAATCATTTAAAATTTCTTGTGCATGCTTTTCATCTTGATTACAATCTGTGTCAAAGTCAGTCTCATTAACACTCTTTGCTTGTGCAATATCACTATTTTCTGAAAATAGGCATGCCATAACAAGAAGTCCGATCAATAAATTTTGTTTTTTAATATTTTTACTCATTAGCCTGAAACTACAACACTTCCTTTTTTTTGTCAAGTTTTCCCTTGACAAATTGTTTTTTCTTTGTAATAATTAAATTGTCCCTTCAAAAGGGCTTTTTATTATGTCGGACACAAAAACAATAATAAATATATTTTTCTTTTTACTATTTTTTTCTTTTATCTTAATCCCCTTACAAAAAGAAATTAAAGGGCAAGAAAAAATAGAACAAATTGAGAATCCAATTTTAACAGAATTAAATACAGTTGTCGAAAGTTTTGAAGTTAATCTAAATACCATTAAAAAACCAATCAAAACTTACTATATGTTAATCACTGGCTATTCCTCAACAGAAGACCAAACAGACTCAGACCCCTTTATCACCGCTTCTATGAAATATGTAGAAGACGGTATAGTTGCTAATAATCTTTTGCCTTTTGGAACAAAATTAAGAATTCCTGAACTTTTTGGAGACAAAGAGTTTGTAGTAGAAGATAGATTGCACTGGAGAAAAGGTAAATACAATTTAGATATTTGGTTTGAAACAAGAGAGCAAGCTCTAAATTTTGGAGTTAAAAAAGCCACTATTGAAATTATTGAATAGTCGGAACATCTCTAACTTTTTTTAAGGAAAAATCAGAATCAATCATATAGTAAATCCTTTTATTTAAATAACTAGGGCTATACAAGATATAGTCCTTTTTATTTGACATATAATAAATATCTTGATCTACATATATAGAAATCTCTCTCTTAAAATCAAAGCATTCATTTTTAAGATTACATAGCCCCTCTTCAGGATAAAAGCCCTGCTTGATATGGTATTCCATAAGAAGCGTAGAAATACTTGTTATGCTTGCCTCAAGATAAAGATCCTTTGCTCTATCCATTGCTTTTAAAGAAAAGCTTAAAACAAGCAAACTAAGAATAGACATTATTAAAAGTACTAATATAGATTGCTTTTTGTCAATTCCTTTTTTAATCTTATTATTTTGCATCATATGTGCCGCGGGTGGGACTTGAACCCACACATCATTACTGACAACGGATTTTAAGTCCGTCCTGTCTACCAATTCCAGCACCGCGGCGAGGCGTGGAGCAGAATCGAACTGCTGATAAAGGTTTTGCAGACCTCTGCCTTACCACTTGGCTACCACGCCATAATACAAGCATAGTAGCATAATTGCTAATTTTTTTCCATATCTTTTACCTTTTTTAAAAGCTCCTCTAC
>JAAZMU010000048.1 GCA_012798645.1 Patescibacteria group bacterium
ATTGTCTCCAGCAAGGGAACCTGTGTGAGTTAGAACAGCACTTTTTCCTAGTTCACTTTTACCAGACTTTAAGATAATAATGGGTTTAATTTTTGAGACTTTAGAAAGTGCATTAAAGAACTTTCTTCCATTTTTAACTCCTTCTAAATAGATTGCTATAACATCAGTGTCTTTATCCTCTCCCAGGTATTCAATAAAGTCTGCTATGTCTATTCCTGCCTCATTTCCAAGCGAAACTATTTTTGAAAAACCGTAGTTTTCATTCTTAGCTATATCGATTATAGAGTCTATAATTGCTCCTGATTGAGATACTAACGCAATGTTTCCTTTTTTAGGCAAGTAAGGTGCAAATGATGCGTTTAAATTATTTTTTGTATTTAAAATACCAAGACAATTTGGACCAACCAAAGGTATTCCTAAACTTTTAAGGGCTTCCTCTTCCTTGATATTTCCTACTTCAGAAAATCCTGAGGAAATAACAATCATTGCTTTTACTTTTTTAGCCTTGCATTCTTCTGCAACTTTATTTACGAATTTAAAAGGAATAGCAATAATGGCTAAATCAATATCTTCTTTTATATCTAAAATTGAAGAATAAGATTTTTTATTAAATAATTTTCTTCTGTTTGGGTTTACAAGATATATATCCTTTTTACTTTTAAGCAGGTTTTCTGCAATACCTGTTCCTACTTTTTTAGGCTTGTTTGATGCTCCAATTAAGGCAATTGTTTTGGGGTTAAAAATATGTTTAAACATTTTCTTTTGTAATTATTCTAAAATCAGCAATATTAATTTCTTTTTCATCTATAAAAATGGGATTAAAATCAACTGAATGGATATTTTTTTCTTTTAATAAGAACTTAGATAAGTTTACAAGTAATTCTTGAAGTTTATTAAGATTAACTTTCTTACTTCCCCTAAAAGATTGTAAAATACGATAGCCTTTAAGCTCTTCAAGCATTTCCTTTGCATCTCTTTTTTTAAGAGGACATAATCTAAAACTAACATCATTTAAAACTTCGACAAAAATACCACCAAGACCAACCATAATAACTGGGCCAAATGTTTTGTCATAGTTTAATCCAATAACAAGCTCTCTTCCCTTGAATTGTTTTTGCACAATAATACCTTCTTTGTCCTTGAATTTTCGATCCAAAAAAGTAAAGCTTTTTTTAAACTCTTTATCATTCTGAATATTTGTAATAACTGCGTTTTCCTCTGTTTTGTGAATTACCTTATCAGAATAAACTTTTAAAACTACTGGAAAACCAATCTTGTTTGCATAAATAAGTGCATCTTGTTTTTTTTCAAAAAGACCTGTTCCCTTAATACTTATATTATGTTTTTTAAATAATTGTTTGGTTTTTTTAAAACTTAATAAATTCATTTTATTATATTTAAAAATTCCCGCTTATGAGTAGATGCTCCCCCAATTAAAACTCCATCTACTATATCAAGAATGTCTTTTGCATTTTTACTAGTTACGCTTCCTCCGTATAAAATCTTATTCCCCTTAAGCTTTTCTTTGATTGAGTTATAATTTCTTGAAATATCTTTTAAGGAATATGCTTTACCTGTTCCAATAGCAGAGATTGGTTCATATGCAATAATTATACTTTTATCTTTAACATTTTTCAATTGACTTAATTCGCTTATACACAAGATTACTTTTAAATCATTTTCAAGACAAGCTTTGACCTTTAAATCTACCTCTTCAATGCTTTCTTTTCTTTCTGAATGTCCTAGAATAACATAATCACAGCCTAAGTTTTTAAGCATTTTAGGAGATATTTCTCCAGTGTATGCGCCACTATTTTTATAAAAACAATTCTGTGCACCAAGAGCATAATACTTTCCTTTTTTTAGATATACAAAAGGAGGGCATAAAATAATAGTGTGCTTTGTTTTAATATCGTAAGCTTTAAAAAGAATGTTAGCTTCTTTTAAGGAAGATGGGTTCATTTTAAAATTGGCTACAATAATTTTTTTCATATATTAATAATACCTAAGGTTAATAATGTAACAATTACTCCTGCAATTAAAAGACCAATAAAAATTAATCCGCAGGCTAGGAGTTTTGGGATATTAAAGATAAATGCACAAAGTGAAGCAGTCCAAGCTCCTGTAAGAGGAAAAGGAATTGCAACTAATGTAATTAAAGCCATATTTCTATAAATTTCAAATTTCTTAGAATGCTTCTTTTTTGTACCCTCACAAAGTGATTTAGATATTTTTCTAATAAAAGGAGATTTTTCTAGAGCAAAAAGAACACAAAAAGGAACTAATGTATTGCCTAAAATTGAAACAAAAAAAACTTGCCAGATTGGAAGATTGTATTGCACTATACCAAGTGGAATAGCACCCCTTAATTCAGATATGGGAACCATTGACAGCAAAAAAACTTCTATTAAGTGAGTCATCTTAAATTTATTATAACACGCTAATTTTAAAAGTCTATAATGTTAAAACTCTAACTCCATTTTCTGTAACAGCCACCATATCTTCAAAATGGGCAGATAGAGAATTGTCTTTTGTGGCAAAGGTAAAATTGTTTTTAGAAAGTTTGATATCATCACTTCCCATTGAAAGCATAGGCTCTATACAAAATACCATACCAGGGATAAGTTTTGCACCTGTATGTCTTTTCCCATAATTAGGAATGTCTGGTGTTTCGTGTAAGTCTTTACCTATTCCATGACCGCACAAGCCTTTTACAACATGAAAACCTTGCCTTTTGGCATATCTTTGCATTGTCTCACCAAGGTCTCCTATTGTTCTTCCTGGCTTTACTTTTTTAATACCTAATCTAAGCATTTTACGGGTTACAGTTAAGAGTCTTTTTGTTTCTTGATCTATTTCTCCTATAGAAAAAGTTCTTGCCATATCAGTGTGAAAACCATTTAAGAGATTGGGGTATTTTTCTTTGTTAAAATCTTTTCCTAAGAATTTTTCTAGTTTGAAAAAAATACCAAAATCAAGAGTGACAATATCACCCGTTTTTAATTTTCTTTTGCTTGGAAGACCATGCACTATTTCTTCATTTATTGAAACACAAAGAGAAAAAGGGAAAGAATTCTCCCCTTTGAAACTTGGTTTTTGCCCTAGTTCTTTTATTATCTCATTTGCCTTGTTTTCTAATTCAATAGTTTCTATTCCTTGTTTTAAAAGCAAACTGATCTCATTGATTGCTTTTTTAAGAAGATGACCTCCTTTAGCCATAACTTCAATTTCTTCTTTTGTTTTAATAGGAATCATAAGTTTAACTTTTCTATGATTTCGTTATAAACAGCTTCTACTTCTTGTTCCCCGTTAATTTTAATTAATAGTCCTTTTTTCTTGTAGAATTCTATAACTTCTAAAACCTCTTTTTTATACCAGGCAAGCCTTTTTTCGACCCCCGCTCTTGTATCATCTTCTCTGCCTTCAATTTCAGCCCTTTTGGCTAGTCTTTTAAAAGCTTCTTCATCGGATATATCAATTAAAATAACTTTAAAATTCTCTTTCCATTCATACCATTCAATGGCTTCGTTTATTAAATAAGCTTCTAAGATTTTCCTTGGTGATCCATCAATTAAAATTCCGTTGATGTTTTCAAGGTTTTTAAATTTTTCTAATTCAGAGATCCATAAAGAAAAAACAATGGTGCTTGGAGACATTCCTCCTTTATCAATCACGCTTGCTATTTTTTTCCCTGTAAAATCATTTTTTAATTTTCTGTTTCTAAGAAGTTCTCCACTTCCGATATAATTAAGGTTTAACCTTTCTTTTAAAAGGTTAACTTGTGTTCCTTTGCCAGATCCTGCTTTTCCGAGAACACAAACAACAACTGGTTTTTTATCCATAATATTATTTATTTAATCATCGTACTCATACATTTCAAGCTGAGCATTGATTTGTTTAATTGTATCTAATACAACACTAACAATAATTAGAAGCGCTGTTCCTCCAATCATGAAGGTAAAATGTTTAATATTGGTTAAGCCTTGAATAATTAAAGGCGTAATAGCGACAGTTCCTAAAAAGGTTGCGCCAATTACAAGAAGTTTATTTAAAACGGATTGAATAAAGTCTTCGGTTGGTTGTCCTGGTCTTACGCCTGGAATAAAGCCACCCATTTTCTGAAGGTTTGTGGCAATATTTTTGGGGTCAAAGGTTACGGCGGTATAAACAAAAGTGAATAAAAAGACGAGGATGAAATAAGTGATTCCATAAATCCACATATTTGAAAACATTTTGGTTAAAAATTCAATTTTAAGGAAAGTTCCAAGCATACTTGGTAACATTAAAAGAGACATAGCGAAAATAATAGGAATAACTCCTGAGGGATTTAATGACATAGGAAGATAGGTTGAAACTCCTCCATACATTTTATTCCCTCTTACTCTTTTTGCGTATGAAACAGGGACATTTCTTCTTCCCTCATTTACAAGCACAACGGCACCAATAATTAATATAGAAGAAACAACAAACAGTATGTAAGGGACTAATTGGGAGGGGTCATAAGAAATAAAGGCTTGTCTAATATTGTTTGGAATGTCTGCTACTATACCAGCAAAAATTAGAAGTGATACCCCGTTACCAATTCCTTTTTCTGATATTAATTCACCGATCCACATTAAAATAACAGTACCCCCTGCCACAGCTAAAATAGAGGTTAAAAGTTCAAACCCTCCCATTTCTCCTATTAGTCCTTGGGACTTTAAAAAGAAAAGCATACCATAACTTTGAACAGCTGCGAATATTGGAGTGGCTAATCTTGCATATTGATTAAACTTTTGCCTTCCTTGTTCCCCTTCTTCTTTGTAAAGTTTTTCTAATTGAGGAATAATCATAGTCAAAAGTTGCAAAATAATAGTTGCGGTAATATAGGGGCCTAATCCAAGCATAATAATAGAGACTTTATCTAGTGCTCCCCCTGTGAATAGATTTAACATTCCAAAGAATTGATTTTGAGCAAAAAACTCTTGTATTCTAAATATATCAATTCCAGGAATAGGAATGTTTGCCATTAATCTAAAAACCATTAGCATTCCAAAAACAAAAAAAATCTTATTTCTTAATTCTTTGGTTCTTAAAATTTGTTTAATTTTATTTAGCATATTTTTCTATAATTTCTTTTGCTTTTTTAGAAAGTTTACAATTTTCAATAACTAAAGACTTAGTTAAAGTTCCATTACCTAATATCTTAACATTTGTTTTTCCTTTTTTGATTAATTTCTTTTCGTAAAGAGTCTGAGGAGATACTATTTCGTCTTCTTTGAAATGTTTTTCTAAATCGTTTAAATTAACAATAGCATCTTTTTCTTTTCTAATACCAAACCTATATCCTCGTAGTTTGTGATATCTTTTAAGCCATTCTCTTATCAATGGTTGGAATCTTGCTCCTGCCCTAGATTTTTGTCCTTTTTGTCCTTTTCCTGAATAAGTTCCTTTTCTTCCGCCTCTTCCCACTCTTTTTTTAGGATCTTTTTTTGATTTTAATTCGTGTATTTGCATAATCTTATTTTGATAAAGCTTCAAATGCTTTAATGGTTGCTTTGGCATTATTTAACTTGCTTGATGTTTTCCCTAGTATCTTAGAAGAAATATTTTGTATTCCTGCTAATTGACATAATGTTCTTACGGTTCCTCCAGCAACAAGACCTTTTCCTTTTCTTTGTGGCTTTAAAAGAACAACAGATGCGCCATATTTTGCCTTGACTTCACGATCAATTGTTCCGTCTTTGTTTATGGGAACAGTGATAATGTTTTTCTTAGCTAGCCTTGTAGCTTTTTCAATAGCTTGGCTCACATCTAATCCTTTTGAAACCCCAAAACCAAGTTTTCCTTTTTTATCACCAATTACAATTATCGCCCTAAAACGAAGCTGTTTTCCTCCAGCAGTAACTCTTGTAACTCTTGTTAGGTCTAATAACTTTGACTCAAACTCATCTGGTTGTTTTTTTTGTTCTTTTTTCATAATTAGAATTTTAATCCTCCTTTTCTTAAAGCTTCTGCAAGTGCTTTTACCCGACCATGATACTTGTATCCACCTCTGTCAAAAACAATACTTGTGATTTTCTTTACTTTAGCTTCTTTTGCAAGAATCTCTCCTATTTTTTCCGCTCTTTCTGTTTTGGTTCCTTTTAAATCTTTATCGCAAGCTGTTAAAATTGTTTTTCCTTTAATATCATCAATTAAGCTCGCATAAATATGTTTGTTTGATCTAAAAACAAACAGCCTTGGTCTTTTATCTGTCCCAGATATTTTGCTTCTTATTTTTTTATGTCTTTTTATTTTTTTAACTAAATCCATAGTATTATAATTAACTGCCTACTGCTTTTTTACCTAGTTTCTTTCTTACAATTTCTCCTTCATACCTTATTCCTTTTCCTTTGTATGGTTCAGGCTTTCTTATTCTTCGTATCGAGGCTGCTACCTCTCCAACTAACTCTTTATCTATACCAGAAACTGTAATGTTTGTTTTGTCAGCTTCAAATGTAATTCCCTCTTTTGCTTTTATTTCAACAGAATGGCTAAAACCAATATCTAAAACAAGATCCTTGCCTTTCATACTTACCCTATAACCTACTCCAACTAATTCTAGTTTTTTTGAAAAACCTGAGATAACGCCTTCAATCATATTTTGGATAAGTGATCTTTGCAATCCCCAAAAAGCAAGTGTTTGCTTTTCATTATTCTTGGGAGTTAAAATGATTTCATTGTTTTCAATTTTTACATTAATTAATTCAATCAATGGTTTTTTAAGCTCTCCTTTTGGTCCCTTAACAATAATTTCATTGTTTTCAATCTTAACTTCTACTCCTTTTTCAATTTTAACTGGTTTTTTCCCTATTCTTGACATATTATTACCAAACTTCACAAATTACCTCTCCACCAACCTTGTTTCTCCTTGCCTCTTTGTTTGTCATAAGACCTTTTGGTGTGGATACAATGGAAAAACCATAGCCTGATTTAACTGGTTTTAATTCTGAAGATTTATTATAGATTCTTTGACCTTGTTTTGATACTTTTTTAATTTTTGAAATCATAGGACTACCATTTTCCTTGTATTTTAAATCAATAAGTATTTTTTTTCTTGGAATACGTCCCTTTTTTTCCACATCTAAGATATAGCCCTCTTTTTTGAGTACTTCTGCAATTCTGAATTTAAAGTCAGAATAGGGTACACTAACTTGTTTTTTGAAAACAATTTGTGCATTATTTATTGCTGTTAACATGTCTGCTACTCTATCCATAATATTTATTATTTACCAACTACTCTTTTTAACTCCTGGAATCTCGCCTTTGTTTGCCATTTCTCTAAAGCATATCCTACACAAACCAAACTTTCTCATAAATGCTCTATTTTTTCCACATCTAAAACACCTTCTATTTACTCTTGTAGAAAACTTTGGTTTTTTTTCTGATTTTGCGATTGATGATTTCTTTGCCATAAGTTCTATTTAGCTTTTTCTTAAAGGAAAGTCAAGCAACTCGAATAATTCCTTTGTTTCTTCTTCTGTTTTAGCTGAGGTTACAATTGTAACTTGAAGTCCAAAAAGATAATATGCTTTTTCAGGTGAAATTTCTGGAAAAGCAATATGTTCTTTTATTCCAATGTTCAAGTTTCCATCCTGAATAGCGCTTAACTTAATCCCTCGAAAGTCTCTTGTTCTTGGTAGTACAATATTTACTAATCTATCCAAAAAGTCATACATTTTCTGCCCTCTAAGCACTGCTTTAACTCCAATAATATTACCTTCTCTTAATTTAAAGGATGCAATTGATTTTCTTGCCTCAATTAAAACTGGTTTTTGTCCTAAAAGTTCTTCTAATTGTTTAGAAACATATTCTTGAAACTTTCTTTTCTCATCAGTTGTTTTTGGTGTAATTGCTTTTCCAAACCCAGTATTTACAATCACTTTTTCTATTTTAGGAACGGCCATTATATTTCCATAAGAAAACTTAGAAAGCATTTGGTTTTTAACTGTTTTTTCGTATTTAGCTTTGATCATATTTCTTTATTGCATTTTTTACACACCCTCTTTTTTTTATCGTTATAGGCTACACGTGTTTTACTCGAACATTTTGGACAAATTAAAGCCACATTGGAAACATTAATTGGACTTTCTTTTTCAATGACTTGTCCTTTTTGTCCTTGGGCTCTTGGCTTAATGTGTTTTTTAATAAGGGCAACTTTTTCTACTACAACTTTACCTTCTTTAGGAAGTGCTTTTAAAACTTGTCCTTTTTTTCCTTTGTAGTTTCCTGCGATAATAATTACTTGGTCTCCTTTTTTAATCTTCATACTAATTCTTTTGTCATAGTTGATATTTTTTCAAAACCTTTTTCCCTTACTTCTCGAGCAACTGGTCCTAAAATTCTAGTGCCTTTTGGCTCTTTTGTTTCACCATCTAAAATAACAACTGCATTATCGTCAAACCTAATATATGAGCCATCTTTTCTTTTTTTAGGTTGCTTTTGTCTTACAACCACAGCTCTTACAACTTGATGCTTTTTAATAGCCTTTCTTGGTTCTGCTGATTTTACAGTGCAAACTATGATATCTCCTAATTCAGCATATCTTTTTCTTGTTCCTCCAATTGGTCTTATGCACAACACTATTTTTGCACCTGAATTGTCTGCTACTTTTACTTTTGATTCTGGTTGTATCATTTTCTTATAATTTTAATATAACTTCCCATTTTTTGTCCTTTGATATGGGGGTACATTCTCTTATAACTACTCTGTCTCCCACTTTTAAATCTAATTTACTATTATGGGCTTTGTATTTTTTATGACTTTTATACCTTTTCTTGTATTTTGGATGTTCTTTAATTGTTTCAACCTTAACTACGACTGTCTTTTCCATTTTGTCTGAAACAACTTGTCCTTTTAATTCTCTTTTTGGCATATTATTTAGTATTTAATATGGTTAATATTCTTGCTATATCTTTTTTAACTTCCCTTAATTCTTTAATGTTCTTTACTTTTGAAGTAGCTAAAGACATCCTTATCTCTTGTGCTCTTTTCCTTTTATCATGTAATCTCTGATGCAATTCTTCTGCTTTTAATTTTTGTAATTCCTGTGTTTTCATATTTCTTTTTTAACAAATTTAACTTTTAAAGGAAGCTTATCTCCGCATTTTTTAAAAGCCTCTCTTACCTCTTTTTCAGGAATACCTTCAAGTTCAAACAAAATTTTTCCAGGCTTAATTATTACAACGTAATGATCTGGATTACCTTTTCCTCCACCCATTGGAACTTCAGAACCCTTTCTTGTGATAACTTTGTTTGGAAAAACTCTAATCCACATTTTACCAGTTTTTCTAACATACCTAATTAAAACTCTTCTGC
>JAAZMU010000049.1 GCA_012798645.1 Patescibacteria group bacterium
AATAGCTTAACCTTAGAAGATATACCTAAGTTTGTCTCAAAATGTCATAGCTATGGACTTAAAGCATATATGACTATTAATTCTGTAATTTATAATAACAACCTTAAAAAAGCAGAAATATTAGTTAAAAAAGCAAAACAAAGTAATGTTGATGCTATTATAGTTTGGGACTTAGCAGTGATTGAAATGGCAAAAAAAGAAAAAATACCTTTTTTTATTTCTACTCAGGCCAATGTATCTAACTACAAAACAGCTGACTTCTATAAAAACCTTGGCGCTCAAAGAATTGTACTTGCAAGAGAATTAACCCTAAAACAAGTAAAAGAAATCAAAGATAAAATTGACATTGAAATAGAAACATTTGTTCATGGAGCAATGTGTGTTGCTATATCAGGAAGATGTATTTTATCCGCCTACTTATTCGGCAAATCTTCTAATTGTGGTGCGTGTGCTCAACCTTGTAGAAAGCTGTGGAAACTAATAGATAATAAAGGAAATGAATTTGAAACCGAAGGAAAATACTTTTTAAATGCAAAAGATCTTTGCATGATTGAATTTGTCCCTGAGCTTATTAAAGCAGGCATTGATTCATTTAAAATAGAAGGGCGAAGACGAGACCCTAAGTATATAGGAACTACGGCTAAGTGTTATAGAGAAGCAGTTGACGCCCACTTTAACAACACCTTCGCTCAAGAAAAAGTGCTTCAATGGAAAAAAGAACTTTCAGAAGTTTATAACAGGGGATTTTCTACTGGCTTTTACTTTGGAGAACCAGGAAAAGAAGGTATTAGCTATAATAAAGCAGACAATATTTCAAAATATGAAAAAGTACTTATTGGCCACATTACTCACTATTATCCTAAAATAAACGTAGCTCTTATTAACCTAAAGCACAAAGGTCTTTCTTTGAATGAAACTATTCAAATTGAGGGCGACAAAACCTTTATTGAGCAAATAATTAATTCAATGGAAATGCAACACAAAAAAGTTAAAACTGCTAAAAAAGGAGAAGAAATTGCCATAAAGGTAAATAAGAGAGTATTCAATAATGACAATGTTTTTGTCTTAAAAGAAAGAATATGAATATAGAAACTATAATTCTCATTATTCTCGGATTAATAATAATTACAATTCCTTTTATTTTCCTAAAAAGGATGAAAGCTTTGTTTGAACAATTTAATTTAAAACAAGAAATTACTGAAAGTAAAAAAGATTATATCAAAGAATTAACTGACCAAATAAGAAGAGAGCTTGAGAAAAGTCAAAAGCAAATTGAACTTTTTGAAAAAGATAGAATCGGTGAATTTAGCTCACTTAAAACTATTATTGAAGAACATAAAACTTTAACGAGCGAATTAAAAGAATCCACAGATGGATTAAAAAATATCTTATCAAACAACCAGATGAGGGGAAAATACGGGGAAGAAGTAGCAGAAGAACTTTTAAAATCTATTGGTTTTGTAAAAGGAGAAAACTATGTTGTAAACACAGCCCAAGAAACAAGGTCAACCAGACCTGACTTTACTATTTTTTTACCAGATAAAACTAAAATCAATATCGACGTTAAGTTTCCTTTAAGCGCACTTTTAAAATACGAAAACGCAACAGACAAACAAGAAAAACAAAAATATTTAAGTGAATTTGAAAGAGACGTAAAAGATAAGATCAGACAAGCAAGTACTAGAGACTATATCAACCCAGAAGAAAAAACAGTTGATTTTGTTATTCTCTTTATACCAAATGAAATGATATTCAGTTTCATATATGACAAACT
>JAAZMU010000050.1 GCA_012798645.1 Patescibacteria group bacterium
CATTTGCATTGCCAATTTTCTTTTTGAATTTCCCTATCAATGACTTGTCTTAAATTAGATACTTTAGCGCCACCTTTAACAATTAAAGGAGCGGGAATGTCTCTTATAATTCTTTCAATTCTAACATAATATGGAATTTGTTTTTTGATTTCTTTGATGAGGTTTATTAATTCTTTTTCGCTGTAGGGCTTGTATGTTCCTTTTTTAAAATCATTGTAAAGAGGAGTGTTTTTAATAAGGGCGCATGGATATATTTTTAAGTAATCAGGTTTAAAATCTTCATTTGTAAAAAGTTCTTTTAGCATTTCTAAATCTTTTTTAGGAGTACTTAAAGGCAAGTTAAGCATAACTTGATAGGATACTTTAAAGCCCGCATCTTTTAAAAGTTTGGTAGCTTTAATTGTTGTAGCTACGTTATGCCCTCTTTTTGTTTTTTTAAGGACGTTATCATATATTGATTGCACGCCTATTTCAATTTTTGTTGCTCCTAGTTCTCGCATTTCAAGTAGTTCTTTTTTTGTAATAAAGTCAGGGCGAGTTTCAAAAGATAGACCAACTATTCTATGCTTTGCTTTTTCATTTAATTTTTGTGCTTCAAAAAGGGTATTACTTTTTGTTTGATTGCAGGCATTAAAACATTCTTTAACAAACCATATTTTGTATTCTTTTTCATAATATGACCAAGTTCCTCCAATGATTCGTAAATCTATTTTTTGGACATTGTGTCCAGTGCTTTTTAAAACCTCTATTCTTTTTTTGACTTGAAGATAGGGGTCATAATTTAATCTTTTTGCTCTTTCAACAGCTGGCTCGCCTGATAAATAACTTTTAGGGATGTTTTCTTCTTTAGGACAAAAAGTACATATGCCTGGGCAAGCATAGGGCTTTGTTAAAACAGAAACATTAACCACACCTGAAAGAGAACGTACAGGTCTTACTCTAAGCAAGTCTTCAATGGCTTTGCTTTTTTTAATTCTTTTATTTTTAACTAAATTGTGATACTCTCTAAGAAGACTGATATTACTTGGATATGGCATTTTATATTCTTTAGATAGATTTCTTTTTATGTGTGCCAGATCATCTGAGGTAGGATTTTTAAGAGAGAATAATTTTTTAATAATTTTTTTATGCATAAAACTTATGTTGATTATAATACAATAGCAGAGAGATTTTCAAGAGCAAGGCAAGATGTTTGGCCTGAATTTGATTTTTTATTTAAAAATGCAAAAGGAAAAGTTTTGGATCTTGGCTGTGGCAATGGAAGATTTTATGAAAAACTCAAGCATACAGATTATACTGGGCTTGATATTTCAGATAAATTAATTGAAATTGCACAAAAGAAATATGGGAAAGAAAAGTTTAAAGTTGGGTCTGCATTAGATATGCCTTTTTTAGAGAAAGAGTTTGATATGATTTATTCTTTTGCATTGCTTCATCATATTTCACCTGAAAATCATAATAGGTTTAAAAATGAAGTCAAAAGAGTTTTAAAGAAAAATGGAATCTTTATTTTAACTGTTTGGAATTTAAGTAAAAAAAGAGGGAAGGAGATTTTAATTCCTTGGTTTGGATTAAAAGAACAATATTTCTATTCTTTTACTTTAGAAGAATTAGAGTTATTATTTAAAGATTTCAAAGTGATTCAAAAGGGCGAAATAAAAATTAAAAAAAATTCAAATTATTATTTAATATTAAAAAAAGAATGAAAAAATTTAAGTATAATGTTGCTATTTCTGGAGCTTCTGATGTAGAAATATGCACAGACGGAACAAAAGAAAAAGCTTTTGAATTGGGTCAAGAGCTTGCAAGAAATAAGTGTGTTGTAATCTCAGGTGCAACAAAGGGGATACCGCATAAAGTATCTCGCGGAAATAGAGAAGCGGGAGGAGTAAATGTTGGTTTTTCTCCAGCAGTTACAAGAGCTGCACATACAAAATGTTATAAGCTTCCAAGTGAACCATATGACATAATTATATTTACAGGGGCTGATTATGCTGGGCGAGATATTGTTATGACAAAAGCAGCAGAGGCAATGATTATTATTTCAGGGAGCACAGGAACAATGCATGAGTTTTTAACTGCCTTTGAAACAGGGAAAATCATTGGGGTGCTTGAGGGAACAGGAGGTATAGCTGATGAGATAAGACATTTCTTAAAGGTTGCAAGAAAAAGAGCAAAGGCACCTATTTTATATCACAAAGAGCCAAAGGAGCTTGTTAAATTAGTAGTAGCAGAGCTTCAGAAAAATGATAAATTAAATTGATGAAAATAATTGCTGATTTTCATATACATTCTAAATATTCAAGGGCAGTGAGTCCAAAAATGAATTTAGAAGAAATAAGTAAGCACGGGAAAATAAAGGGGATTGATATTATTGGCACAGGAGATTTTACACATCCTTTGTGGTTTTCGGAATTAAAAGAAAAATTAGTTTTAAATTCATCTAATTTTTATTCTTTAAAAGGAGGAAACTCTATTAATTTTGTTATTACAGGGGAGGTTAGTTTGATCTATGTTAAGAATGGAAAAACTAGGAAAGTGCATATTGTTTTAATTTGTCCAGATTTAGAGATTGCAGAGAAAGTGAATAAAAGGCTGGCAGAAGATCAGAATTTAAGTTCTGATGGAAGACCTATTTTTTCACTTGATGCAAAAGAGTTTTTGAAAATTATATTAGATATATCAAAAGACATAGTAGTTATACCAGCGCATATTATGACACCATGGTTTTCTTTGTATGGGTCACGTTCTGGTTTTGATTCAATATATGAATGTTTTGAAGAGCTTTCAGATTATATTTACGCGTTTGAAACAGGTTTGTCTGCTGACCCTTCAATGCTTGTTCAAATAAAGGAATGTAGAGAAAGAACTTTGCTTTCTAATTCTGATGCCCATTCTCCTGCTAAATTGGGAAGAGAAGCAAATGTTTTTGATTGTGACTTAAATTATAATGCAGTTATTCAGAAAATTAAAGAGAATGATCTTTTAGAAACAATTGAGTTTTACCCTGAAGAAGGAAAGTATTTTAATGATGGACATAGAAAATGTGGGATTAATTTTTCTTATAAAGAAACTGAAAAGTATGGTGGGATATGTCCAGTGTGTCAAAAACCACTTACACTTGGTGTTTTAAATAGGGTAAGTGCGTTAAGTGATTTTAAAGGAGGTACTGATTGCAAGTTTAAAAGCTTAGTGCCACTTCGAGAGATATTAGGGGAAATATTAGGAGTCCAGCCTTTAACAAAAACAGTTAGTCGGGAATATGAGAAATTGATTAGAGAATTTAAATCTGAATTTAATATTTTACTTTATGAAGATATTGCAAATATTAAGAAGATAGACAAAGTGCTTTCAATTGCAATTGAAAAAGTAAGAAAGGGAGAGATTGAAATTACCCCAGGATATGATGGAGAGTTTGGAAAAGTTAGAGTTTTTGGAGAAGGGCAAAAAGAAAAACAAATTTTACAACAAACACTATTATGACATTAGGAGAAATAATGAGACCAAAGAATATAGAGGATTTTTATGGACAGGAGAAAATATTAGGCAAGAATAGTTTGCTTAGGAAAGCAATTGAAAGTGATAATATTCCCTCTATGATTTTTTATGGTCCTCCAGGAACAGGGAAAACAACATTAGCAAAAATAATTGCAAACAAGACCAAGCTTCATTTTGAAGAGTTAAGCGCTACTAATTCAGGGGTTAAAGATTTTAGATTAATAATTGAACGAGCAAAAGTTAATAAAAGACTAAAGGAAAGAACAATTCTTTTTATTGATGAAATTCATAGATGGAATAAAAAGCAACAAGATGGACTTTTACCATACATTGAAGACGGAACTATTATTTTAATTGGAGCTACAACAGAAAATCCTAATTTTGAGATTAATAAGGCGCTTTTATCCAGGTGCAGGATTTTTGTTTTTGAGAAATTAGAAGAAAATGAAATTAAAAATATTATTCAAAAAGCAATTTTGAAAAAGGAAGTTAAAATAAATAGCGAAGCTATTAATGTTTTAAGCAAAATAAGTAATGGGGACGCAAGAATTGCCTTAAATGTTTTAGATTATGCTTCTTGTTTTTACAAAAGGATTGGGGAAGAGGAGGTTAAAGAAGCTTTTCAAAAACAAATGTATGAGCATAATTATATTTCCGCTTTAATTGAGGCAATGAGAGAGGGAGATGAAAAAAAAGCTATTTTTTATCTTGTTTCAATGCTTGAGGCAGGAGAGGATCCTTTATACATTGCAAGAAGGTTGGTTGTTTTTGCATCAGAAGATATTGGTCTTCAAAATTCTTTGGCATTAAACCAAGCAATAGATGTTTTTAATGCATGTCATTATGTTGGTATGCCAGAATGTAGATTTAATTTAATGCAGGGTGTTGTTTATATGTGTAGGAATAAAAAATCTAGAACACTTTTTGATACATATGAGGAAACCAAAGACAAGCTATCTTAGATAAAGATTTTTATATTTTACATGCTGGTCATAGTTTTCGCTAAAATAGGTAACGCCATTTTTATCTGAGAGATAATAATAATAGTCATTTTCTATTGGGTCTAAAACTGCCTGAATGCTTTCAAGTCCAGGATTACAGATTGGAGTAATAGGTAATCCTTTATATTTATATGTGTTATAGGGTGAGTCAATTTTTGAATTAAAACCATTATTAACATAAAGAATAGTAGCATCAATTTGAAGAAGCATATCAATCTCAAGTCTTTTTAAAATAACATGGGCAACCTTTTTTTTGTCTTCTTCTTTATTTACCTCTTTTTCAATAAGAGAACCTATGGTTAAAGTATCATAGAAATTGCTTTTGTCTTCTATTTTATTCCATACTTTTTTTTCAAAGTTAGCAAGCATTTTTTTAATAATGATTTCAGCAGTGTCGTTTTTATTTATATAATAGGTGTCTGGGAATAAAAAACCTTCTAGGCTTGCTTGTTTTGGTTTTTCTTTTAGAAATTTAAATTCATTTGAAAGGTCTTTAGAGGCTTGTCCTTGTTTTCCAGCGATATCAAAGAAATCTTGTTTTTCAAAGAGTCCTTTTTTTTCTAAGTATTGAGCAATATTATTTATGGTCCAGCCTTCTTGGATCACAATTTTTTCTTTGACAGTATTTCCTGAAATAAAGGCTTTAATGATTTCATTTGTACTCATATGAGAGTTTAGTTTGTATGTGCCTGCCTTAATGTTTTCAGGATTATCTTTTAAATAAAGTTGGATATAGAAAAGATGGCTACTTTTAATAAAGCCATTATCTTTTAAATTACAAGAAATTGTTTTTAGGGTTTCCCCTGTTTCAATAGTGAAAAGTCCCTCTTTGTAATTTATTGAAAAATTACTTATAATAAAACATATTGAGATTATAAATAATAAAATACAAAGTAAAAGCTTTTTTGGAATATACATATATATAAAAGTATATAAGAAAAAGTAAATTTGTAAAGTAAGCTTATGAAGAAAAAAATCTTTTTAATATGTTTAGTGTTTGTTTCAAGTCTTGTGTTTATAAGTGTAAATGCAAAAAAATATAATATATTTGAGCTATTTGAAAAAAAGGCAGAATGTACAAAGGCTTATATACCAGTTTGTTCAAAAACAGCTAAGACATTTGATAATGTTTGTCTTTTAGAGGAAAGCGAGGAAGAATTAGATTATTATGGAAGATGTATAGAATACCCTTACAATTTATCAGTGGATAAGTGTATTGAAGAGGGGTTTTCATGGGATGGGTATAGGTGTTATGAAAAAGATAAGGAGGGGATAGTTTATGAGGGAGATGGGTTTGAGATAATGCTTCCAGCTGATTCTATTATTTATGATGATTTTATTGAACTTCCAAAAGAAAGCAATAAGAGCAATTTGATTTTTAAAAAGTTAGAGTTTGTTTCAGAAAATTATATTGAAGATATTTTAGATTATACAAAAGTAAATAGTAGAGAAGATAATTTAATAAGAGGAGAAACAAGCTTAGATTATGGAGATGGGGTTTTGGCAGATATTGATTATGAATATTATATTTTTGAAGATAAGATAGGAGTCTTATTTTCTTTGTATTCGAATGGAAAATATAATGAGAAATTAGAAACAAGTAATTTCTTTTCTATTTTTGACTCTTTAGTTTTAGTTGAAAGGAATGAAGAACTTTTATCTCCTTGCGAAGAATATGGAGATTTAAATAGCGATGGGATTTTGTCAAAAGATGATTTAAATTATTTTATATTTGGCACAGTCGAAAATAATATGCAAAAAAGAGGAGATTTAAATGGCGACAATGTAGTGGATGAAAAAGATGAGAATATTCTTTATAGTTTTTTAAATAAAGATATTCATACTTTTCCTGTTTGCTTAGACCAGAAGATAATTAAAAAAGGGAGTGTCCCCAAAATAAGTTTTAATAATAATTTTACAGTTAAGCAAAATGCTCAAAAAACAGAAACAAAAGTGATTTTTAATTTTGATGTAATCGCTTCAGAAGGTGATGTGTATATTGGAGCTAATAGTTTTAATATTAAAAATGACTTTATAGAAGATTTAACTTGGAGTACAGGTGCGGAAATAAAAGAGGAGGGATACATATTTATAGAAAAAGGGAAAACAACCTGGGTTTCAGTTGAAATTGATTTAAAGGCAAAGAAGAATCCTTCCTATGCAAAAGTTAGCATTGATGAAATTAATTATTTAAACGAAAAAGGAGAGGTAGAAAAGCTTGAGACTAAAATAAGTACAAATGATATTTATTTAAATTATATTAAAGAAGAAGGAAATTTAATATGTGAAAATTTTGGAGATGTGAATGGTGATGGTATTATAGATGAAAAAGATATAGCGCTTATACTTTATGAAGATGAATTAAGTGATGAACAAAAATTAAGAGCGGATGTTAATTTAGATGGAGAGGTTAATATACTAGATGCAGTTGAAATTAAAAAATATCTTTTAAGGGGAGAGGTATTACCTGTTTGTTTTAAAACTTTTCCTCCTAGGATATATGATAATTCTTTAATTGGTGTCATAAGTAATGAAGATTATTCAAAGCATATAACAATAACATTTTATTTAGATTCTAATTTAGGGGATGCTTTTATTCCTGCTAAAGTTTCTTTCAATCAAGATGATGAAACAGCAGGTATATTTATAGAGCTTGAAAAGGATGGAGCTGTGGCTTTTAAAAATATAGAATTGTGGAGCAGTGCAGAATTAAACAAAGAAGGGTTTCTAAGGATTAAAAAAGGTGTTCCTAATTGGATTAAAATTGAGCTTGATGTATATGCTATAAAAGATACTGCGCTTTTGAATTTTAGGATTAATAAGATTGGCTACTTAGATGACTATATTTATCCTTTAAATATTGAGACTGGAGATATGTTTTTGAATTTTGAAGAGGAGCCACTATGTAATAAATTAGGAGACCTTAATTTAGATGGACGTATTACATATACTGACTATGATTATTTAAAAAACAATTTAAATATAATACTTAAGAATCCTGAATTATTTGAAAGGGCTGATTTAAATGGAGATGGTAAAATAGATAAATTAGATTTAAAAGAACTTGATGATTATTTAAATCAAAAGATTAAAACATTTTCTGGAAGCTCTGAGAAAGCTTGCAGTTTAGAAGTAGAACCTGTATATACAAAGGACGGGTTAATATATGCAAATGAATGTTATTTAAGCAATACACAAGAAGTAAAGTGCTATATTAACAAAGATTGTAATTTATGATAGATGGAATTTTATTATTTTTTATTCTTCTTTTAATATACTCTTTTTGGTGGTTTGATTTTAGTTTCTTTAATAGAAATGTTTCTAAGTTTGTAAAAGAATTCAAAAAGGAAATTAAAAAAAATGATATTATTATTATTTTTAATGCAGGGGGCTGGGGAACTGTACCTTATGAAAAAGCTTTAGATTTGAATCCGTTTTCCGATTTTATTAAAGATTATTTAAAAGAAAAAGGATACAAGGTTTCTATTATTCAATATTTTAGAACAGAGGATCATTTAATTGGGAGACTTGGATATATTAAAGATTATATTCTTGACTTTAAGAAACAATCAAGTCATATTTCCTCTATAATTAAAGAAACGGAGAAGAAAATAATATTGATTGGGCTTTCAAATGGTGCTTTATTAGTGGATGAAATTATGGAAAAAGTAAAAGACAAAGAAAACATATTCAGTATTGAAATTGGGAAGCCTTTTTTTGGTGTACATAGTGAAAATA
>JAAZMU010000051.1 GCA_012798645.1 Patescibacteria group bacterium
AAAATAAAGGAGAATGGCTTTGATGTTGATTTAAAACAAATTGTAATAAACGAGCCAATTAAAAAAATAGGAGAGCACAAAGTAAGTATAAATTTTGGAGAAGACTTAAAATCTATAGTCAATATAGTTATTAATAAAGAATAAAATTATGGCCAAGTACATTTTTGTAGCTGGAGGCGTAATGTCTTCTGTTGGAAAAGGCGTTACAGCAGCCTCTATAGGAAAAGTTTTACAATCAAAAGGATATACTGTAACTGCAATTAAAATAGATCCATATATTAATGTTGACGCAGGAACAATGAACCCAATTGAACATGGAGAAATTTTTGTTACAGAAGATGGAACTGAATGCGACTTAGATATAGGAAACTACGAGAGATTTCTAGACATTAATCTCTCAAGAGATAATTGCCTAACTACTGGAAGCGTTTATTTATCTGTCATACAAAAAGAAAGAAACTTAGAATTTCAAGGAAAATGTGTTGAAGTAGTCCCTGACATTCCAAACGAAGTTATATCAAGAATTAAGAAAGTAGAAGAAAAAACCAATGCAGATTTTGTTTTAATTGAAATCGGTGGAACTGTGGGCGAATATCAAAATATGCTTTTTTTAGAAACAGCTAGGATAATGAAATTGCAAGAACCTAAAAACATTTTATTTGCCTTGGTAAGCTATTTACCAATCCCATCTGTTATAGGAGAAATGAAAACTAAGCCCACCCAAACCGCAGCAAGAATGCTGAATGAAGCAGGAATACAACCCGACTTTATATTCGGAAGATCTAGTAAGCCCTTGGATGAACCAAGAAAAAGAAAAATATCTGTGTTCTGCAATATAAGGCAAGAAAATATTATATCCTCTCCTGATGTTGAAACCATATATGAAATCCCTATTAACTTTGATAAGCAAGGATTAGGGGATAGAATTTTAGAAAATTTTGGCATAGAGCAAAAATCTAAAAACCTTGAAGAATGGAAAGACTTAGTGAGTCGAATTAAAAACGGGAAAAAAGAAATTAAAATAGGGATAATTAATAACAAAAATCTTGAAAATTTTTCTGATTCCCATATATCAGTAATTGAAGCCATTAAACATGCCTCATGGCATTATAAAGTAACTCCTAAAATAGGTTATATTGAGGATCCAAAAGATTATGATGCAATTATTTCTTCGGGCTTGTTTGAAAAAAGATCAGAAAAAGAGATTGAAATTATTAAATACGCAAGAGAAAACAATATCCCTTTTTTAGGGCTTTCAGCTGGATTTTATCTAGCCCTTATAGAATATGCAGAAAATGTTCATCAGCTTAAAACAAATTTATTTCTTAAAACAAAAATGCAATTAGGTGCATTTAATTGTAAAATTAAAAAAGGAACAAAGTCCTTTGAAATTTATAAAAAAACAAGCATAAAGGAAAGACACAGACACTTATACGACCTTAAGGAAAACACACCATTAAAAGGACTTACATTTGCAGGCTTTAGTAATAGCTCTCCTGAAATAATTGAACTTGAAAATCATCCATTTTTTATAGCTTGTAAATTCCATCCTCAATTTAAATCAAGACCACTTGACCCTCATCCTTTATTCAAGGCCTTAGTAAAATCTATAATACATTAACCACCTTTACTATTTTTTGAGACCCATCAAAGTTTAACTTTCTTTTAGTGGTAAACTTAATAACACCTTCTTTAAGGGCATAAAGACTATCATCTCTACCCACACTAACATTTTTCCCAGCCAAAACTTTTATTCCTCTTTGTCTTACAATAATATTTCCTGTTTTTACTTTTTGCCCATCATAAAGCTTAATTCCTAAATACTTAGGTCTAGAGTCTCTTCCCAATCTAGTTGTTCCTGATGCTTTTGTTTTTGACATTTTTACTATAAACTGATTTAATAGATATTAGAAATACATTAAAACAGTGTGATTATTTTAATATGAAAATCATAGCAAGAATTATAGCATTTGTCAAAGAATATGAAAAAGAAATAATACTATTTATAGCTGTTTTTTTAATCTCACTTTTATCTTTTGCCATAGGCTATCTTTTTGCAAAAGAAAACTCAAAAGAACCAATTAAATTTGAAAAAATAAACTATGACATTAAAACACCTTGCACTTATTCCTGATGGAAATAGACGTTGGGCTAGAAAAAATGCTTTGAGCATTAAATTAGGACACCAACAAGGCTTAGAAAACTTTAAAAAGCTTTATGAAAAAATAGCAGAAATGAAAATCCCTTATTTCTCTTTTTGGGGAGCCTCATATGATAATTTAACAAAAAGAAATAAAGGAGAAGTAATCAACTTATTGCATTTAATTCACTCAGGCTTTGAAGAACTCTTGGAGGATAAAAGAGTAATGGAAAATAGAATCAAAATTAATGTAATAGGAAAATGGAAAGAAGTTTTACCTAAGAGTACACAAGACCTGATTACTAAATGTATCCAAAAAACAGAAAACAATAAAAACCTTTTTCTAACCTTTCTTTTAGCCTACAACGGAAAAGACGAAATAATAGATGCAATAGAAAACATTAAGAAAAACAATTTAGAAGTCACAGAACAAAACATTAAAAACAGCCTTTGGACAAAAGATCTTCCAGCAGTAGATTTTATTATAAGAACTGGTACAGATAAAGACCCACATAATTCTGCAGGCTTTATGATGTGGGACACAGCTTATTCTCAATTATACTTTACAGAAACACTCTTTCCTGACTTTAATGAGAAAGAACTAATAAAAGCTATTCATAATTTTGAACTAAGACAAAGAAGATATGGCAAATAAAAGGATTTTTATTGCAATTAACTTTAATGAAGGTTTTAAAAAAGAGCTACTTAGTATTCAAAAAAAAATAGATACGAGCTTTTTAGATATAAATCCGATTAAATGGACTAAAAAAGATAATTTACATCTTACACTTTTATTCGTTGGCTCTCCTAATAACCTTGAAAATATATTTAACAAAATTCAAGAAATAGCAAAAAAATATAAGCCCTTTTCAATTAACTTTAAGGAAGTTAACTATTCCTTTAATAATAAAATGGTTTGGGTTCTAGGAGAGAAGAACAAAACTTTAACTAGCTTATCTAATGATTTAGGTAATAAAAACTTTATTCCCCATATTACTTTAGGAAGAATATCAACTTTTAATTTTAATAAAATTAATCCAGAAGAAATTCCACAAATAAATAATGAAATTCTAATTGATCTTAAAATTAGAGTTAATTCTATAGATATTATGCATAGTAACTTCAAAAATTACACATTACTTAAAAATTTTAAATTATGAAAATATATTTTATAGGAATCGGAGGAATAGGCATCTCTGCCTTAGCAAAATATTATTTAAAAAAAGGACATAGAATTTATGGGTCAGATATTTTGGATTCTGAAATTATCCAAGACCTTAAAAAAAATGGCGTTCAAATTACTAATAAATTACCAGATAATATTGACCTTGTAATTTATACAGCTGCCATATCAAAGCAAAATAAAATATATTTAAAAGCAAAAAAAAGAAATATCAAGACTCTAAGTTATCCTGAAGCATTAGCTGAGCTTTCAAAAAATATGTTTACCATTGCTATTTCTGGTACCCATGGAAAATCAACCACAACTGCCATGCTTTCCTTAATACTAACTGAGGCAGGATTGGACCCAACTGTGATTGTAGGAACTAAGATAAAAGAATTTGAGAATAATAATTATAGGATTGGCAATTCAAAATATTTAATTATTGAAGCCTGTGAATACAAAGATTCATTTTTAAATTATCACCCAGACATAGGAGTAATTCTAAATATTGAAAAAGATCACTTAGACTATTTCAAAAACTTCAAAAACATTAAAGAAAGCTTTAATCAATTCGCAAAACAATCTAAAAAAGTTATTCTTGAAAAACAAATCCAAGAATTAATAAACACTCAAAACAAAATAATCTTTGATAAAAATAAGATTACAAAACCTATCTTAAACATTCCTGGGGAATTTAATATATTAAATGCAATGCATGCAATAAAAGTAGCCGATGAACTTGGAATTAAAAAAGAGCTTTCTCTTAAAGTGCTTTCAAAATTTAAAGGAACCTGGAGAAGAATGGACACAGACAATAAATCTTTTAATTTCACAATTATTAATGATTATGCACACCACCCAACAGAGATAAAAGAAACATTAAAAGCAATTAGAGAAAAATATAAAACACAAAAAATCTATTGTATATTCCAACCTCACCAATACGAAAGAACTCTTGTTTTCTCAAACGAGTTTGAAAACGTTCTTAAAAATGCTCTTCTAAAGGAACATCTAAATAAATTATTCCTCTATCCCATTTACACAGCTGAAGGAAGAGAATCACCAGAAATTAAAAAGCAAATAAATTCAGAAAAATTGGTCTCTAAAATTAATCATAAAAATTGTGCCTTTATCAAAAATTTTGAAGAAGCTAAAATATTTATTAAAAACACCCTCAAAGAAAACAATGTTTTAATAATTATGGGGGCAGGGAATATTTACAACCTCTACCTTGAACTTTTAAGTATTTAATGGTATTTTAAAAGTATATTATAATTAAAATAAATAATATGAGCACACTTTGGAATATAGTCATTATCGTTGTTTTATTAGCAATAATGTGTTGGCTTGTCCTAAGTCAAAACAAGGAAAAAGAAAAAGGGGAGGAGGAAAAAGATAATGACGAAAATAATAAGATCCCCTAATAGGGGTCTTTTAATTATTAAGCTTTATGAAAAAATGGCAAAATTATTGGGAAGAAAATCAAATCTATAAATTTAATAAAAATCACAAAGGAGAAACATATTCAGTGGATACTCCACCACCTACAATCAGTGGAAAAATGCATATTGGACACGCCTCTTCCTACACACATGAAGATATTATTGTTAGATACGAAAGAATGAAGAACAAAAAGATTATTTTCCCCTTTGGAACAGATGATAATGGACTTCCTACAGAAAAATTTATTGAAAAAGAAAAAAACGTATCTTCTAAAAGAATGCAAAGAAATGAATTCATTGAACTTTGCAATAAAACATTAGAAGAAATTAGACCACAATTTATTCAAAACTGGAAAGACATTGGACTTTCCTGTGATTTTGATTTATCTTATTCTACAATTGATAAAAGATGTCAAAGAATCTCCCAAGAACACTTTATAAATCTATTTAATAAAAACCTTGTTTACAAAAAAGAAACCCCTATTTTGTATTGCCCAACTTGCGAAACAGCTGTTGCCCAAGCAGAACTTGAAAACAAAAACATACCATCTGTTTTCTATTATATAGATTTTGGTAAATTAACTATTGCCACAACAAGACCAGAACTCTTATCGTCCTGCGTTGCTATTTTTGTAAACAATAAGGATCCAAGATATAAGAATCTAATTGGGGAAAAAATAACTGTTCCTATATTTAAAAATCAGATAACAGTTTTGGCAGATGAAAAAGTTGATCTTGAAAAAGGAACAGGTGCTGTAATGTGTTCAACTTTTGGAGACACAACTGACATTGAATGGTATATGACTCATAATTTAGATTTAAAAACATCTATATCAAAAAAAGGTGAAATGACTGAAATTGCAAAGGAATTCCAAGGAATGAAAATAAAGGAGGCAAGAGAAAAAATTGTTGAAAAGCTTAGAGCACAAAAAAAGATTATCAAAGAAGAAAAAATTGATCATCTGGTTAATGTTCATGAAAGATGCGGAACAGAAATTGAAATACTCTCAACTAAGCAATGGTTTATTAAAATACTTAAAAACAAAAACAAATTTATTGAACGGGGAAGAGAAATTAACTGGAAACCAAAACATTTAATTCATAGATATGAAAATTGGATTAATAATCTAAAATGGGATTGGTGTATTTCAAGACAAAGGTTTTTTGGCATTCCTTTTCCTGTTTGGTTTTGCAAAGAATGTGGCGAAATAATCTTAGCTGACAAAAAAGATTTACCAGTTGATCCCTTAATTCAAAGACCAAAGAAAAAATGTAGATGCGGGAGTAACACCTTTATTCCAGAAAAAGATGTAATGGATACATGGGCCACAAGCTCCTTAACTCCTCAAATTTTAGAAGATTTAATTGGTCAAAAACTAATAAAAATAAACTTAAGGGCACAAGCACATGACATTATTTCAACTTGGCTTTTTTACACTATAGTAAGAGCTGAATATATTGAGAAAAAAGCTCCTTGGAAAGAGATTTTAATCTCAGGCTTTGTTCTAGATAAAAAAGGAGAAAAAATGTCTAAATCAAAAAACAATATTGTTGAACCTAAAACAGTTATTGAAAAATATGGAGCTGATGCTTTAAGATATTGGGCAAGTAATGTAAGCTTTGGAAAAGATATCAGATATGATGAAAATGAGCTTAAAAATGGAAAAAGATTGATCACTAAAATTATAAATGCAACTAATTTTGCAGCAAAAAACTTAAACAAAGCAAAGCCTGATAGATTATACATATTAGATCAATACTTCTTAATAAAATTAAATAAAACAATCAAAGAAGTTAATATGCTTTTTGAAAAAAGAAAAATACCGCAAGCAAAAGAAACTATTGAAAAATTCTTTTGGAATAGCTTTTGTGACAACTATTTAGAACTTGTAAAATGGAGAATTTACGGAGATAAAGAAAAAGAATCTGCAAAATATACTTTGTATCATTCTCTTTTATCTATTCTTAAAATGTTTGCCCCTATTATGCCTTTTATCACAGAAGATCTTTATCAAAAATATTTTAAAGAATACAAAAGCATTCATATAACAAGCTTTCCAGATTTTGACCCTAATTTAATTGACGAAGACCTTGAAAAAAAAGGGGATTTAATGATTAAATATCTAGAAGAGATAAGAAAAATAAAAACAGAAAAAGGGGTTTCTCAAAAAGCAGAAATTAAAGAATATAAAATAAGCAAAGATATTTCCGGATTTGAAAAAGACTTAAAAGAAACTGGAAATATTAAAAATATAATTTTATGAAAAGAACATTAAATATTGATACTATAAAAAAAATAAACGAACAGATTCTTCTTAAGGGTTGGGTGCATAGCATAAGAACTCATGGGAAAATAACATTTATTGACTTAAGAGATGCAACTGGATTAGTACAAGTGGTTTTTAAAGGAGCCTTAGATTTAAAGCAAGAATACATTATTGAAGTTATAGGAGAAGTAAAGAAAAGACCTGAAAATATGATAAACACAGAAATTAAAACAGGTACGATTGAAATTAAAGCAGACACTATTAATATTTTGTCTAAAGCAAAACCATTACCATTTCCTATAGATGGAGACGGGTATGAAATTAATGAAAAGCATAGATTAAAATATAGATACATAGATTTAAAACGTGAACGTCTTAAAAATAATCTTCAAAAAAGGTTTGAGACTATTAGCCTCATAAGAAATACTCTAAAGGAAAAGAGCTTTATTGAAATTGAGACTCCAATTTTAACAAAATCTACGCCTGAAGGAGCAAGAGATTTTGTTGTTCCTTCAAGGAACTTTAAAGGGCTTTTTTATGCTTTGCCTCAAAGCCCCCAGCAGTATAAACAACTTTTAATTTCTGCAGGTTTTGAAAAATACTTCCAAATTGCAAGGTGCTTAAGAGACGAAGACCCAAGAGGAGATAGACAACCTGAATTTACTCAACTTGATCTTGAAATAGCCTTCCCAGAATCCCAAGATGAAATTATGAATCTTATAGAAAAATTGTTCATTAAAATTGTAAAAGAATTATTTGAAGATAAATATATTACAAAAATTCCTTTTCCAAAAATGACTTATAAAGAAGCGATGGAAAAATACAAAACTGATAAACCAGACTTAAGAAAAAATAAAAATGACGAAAATGAACTTGCTTTTATCTTTATTACAGACTTCCCAATGTTTGAGTGGAAAAAAGAACATAACAAGTGGGGGGCTATGCACCATCCTTTTACATTACCGCAAGAAAAAGATATTGATAAAATAAAAGCACATCCAGGAAATATTCTAGCTTACCAATTTGACCTTGCTTTAAATGGTTTTGAAATAGCAGGAGGGTCTTTAAGAACTCACAATGTTTCTATGCTCGAAGCCTGTTTTGAAGTTATGGGACATAGCAAAGAAGAAATTAAAAAACAATTTAAACACTATTTTGATGCTTTTGAATTTGGAATTCCACCACACGGAGGAATTGCATGCGGACTAGATAGATTCTTTGCAATTGCTTTTAACGAAAAGTCTATAAGAGAAGTAATTGCTTTTCCTAAAACAGGAGATAATAAAGACCTTATGATAAATGCTCCTGACAAAATATCAAAAGAACAGCTTAAAGAACTCGGCCTAAAATGAAAAAAAACTTATCCCTACTATTAATTTTGTTTTCAATAATATTTTTAGGTTTTCTAAATGCCCCAAAAGCAAAAACCACGCCAAAAGAAAACACTACCTATTTAAATATCCCCGAAGAATTATTTAAACCAATTAGAATTAAAGACACCTTTCCCGAAATTAAAGCAAGTGTAGCTTCTTCCATTTTACTAAATGATAATAAAAAAATAATACTTTATGAAAAGAATTTAGAGAAAGAAACTCCCATAGCTTCTCTTACAAAACTAATGACAGCTGTTATTGTTTTAGATAATTATCCACTAGATTCAATAAT
>JAAZMU010000008.1 GCA_012798645.1 Patescibacteria group bacterium
AAAGTAGGATTGTTTGGAGGAGCAGGAGTAGGTAAAACGGTTTTAATACAAGAGCTTATAGGAAATGTGGCTAAAGTACATGAAGGAGTATCAGTGTTTGCAGGCATTGGAGAAAGGTCACGAGAAGGAAATGATATTTATTTAGAAATGCAAGAATCAGGAGCATTAAAAAATACGGCACTTGTGTTTGGACAAATGAATGAAGTTCCTGGGGTTAGGTACAGAGTTCCTTTTACAGGGTTAACTATTGCTGAGCATTTTAGAGATAAAGAAAAAAAAGATGTACTTCTTTTTATGGATAACATTTTCCGTTTTGTTTTAGCTGGGTCAGAGGTGTCTGCTCTTTTAGGGAGGATTCCTTCTCAAACAGGTTATCAGCCAACATTATCGTCTGAAATTGGAGAGCTTGAAGAGCGGATAACATCAACTAATGAGGGATCAATAACATCTGTTCAAGCTATTTACGTTCCTGCTGACGATTTAACAGACCCAGCGATTGTGGCAACATTTTCACACTTAGATTCGCAATTAGTTTTATCTCGTGCAATTGCATCACTTGGGCTTTATCCAGCAGTTGACCCTTTAGAATCATCTTCATCATTTTTAAGCCCTAGAATTGTGGGAGAAAAACATTATAGAGTGGCATCAGAAGTGAAAAGATTACTTCAAAGATATAAAGAGCTTCAGGATATTATTGCAATTTTAGGAATTGAGGAATTATCTGACGAGGATAAAATTGTGGTAGATAGAGCAAGGAAAATACAAAGGTTCTTATCTCAACCATTTTTTGTGGCTGAGCAATTTTCAGGCATAGTAGGTACATATGTTAAAGTGGAAGAAACTATTTCAGGGTTTGAGAGGATTATTAAAGGAGAATTAGATGATATTCCCGAAGATAGATTTTATATGAAAGGAAGTATAGAGGAAGTTATAAAAGTAAATAAGTAAAATGTTAGTTAAAGTTATTACTCCAGAAAAGCAAATATTTAATGCAGAGGCAAAAAGTGTTAATTTGCCTACATTATCTGGCTATATTACAATTCTTCCGTATCATACAGAGCTTGTTTCTGTTATTACCAAAGGAAGAGTAAAGATAGAAACAGAAAAAGGAGTAGAATCATTTTTAAGTGAAGGAGGAATTGTAGAAGTTTTTAAAAACGAGGTTAATTTACTTCTCACAAAATGAAGAAAAAAGTTTTAATATTATTACTTTGTGCTGGGTTTCTTGCAAGTTCTTCTTTAGCTGAAGAAACTTTAGAATGTGATGCATTAAGTCATAATGTGAGAGGCTTTGCAGAATCCTCAGGAATAGGATTGATTAGCTTGAGTTGTACAAATAAGAATGAGTTTTTAAATTATGGAGTGAGTATAAATAAAGATAATACTCTTTCAGGTTATGCTTACAGTCCTGCTATTGGAACAATAAGTTTTAATGCAGATGAAATTTGTGAACATAGTCCTTGTATTCCTAGTGATTTTCCATCATCTTTATCAAATCATACAGCAAGAATAGAATATGTTTCTCCCTCTCTAGCCAAGATAACTGGGTTTGCAAGAGCTCTTTCAGCATGTGATTTTAAGGATGGAAAATGTACTACGAATAAAGCTGGAGAAAATACCGGAGGATGGGATGGTTGGATTAAGTTTGATTCTTTAGATGGTGCTTACAATACATTTATTAAACAAGAGGGGTTAAAGTATAGAATTCAAGGGAATGCATGGGGAGGAGATTTATTAGATCAAGAGAATCCACCTTCAATAGTTTTAGGGGAGATAAGATTTACACAAGCAGAAACAAGTTTTAATCCGAATTATGCTTGCCCTCAATATGCACCTGTGGCAGATTTTAAATTAGGTTGTAGAAATGGAGTGATTGATTCAAACGAAGTCTGCTATTTTGATTTTAAAAAGCCAGTTAATTTAATAAATGAAGCTTATGATAAAGATGACGAATTATGCGGGTTAAATTCAGATATTAGAGAAAGTAAATGGAAAACAAAATTCCAAGAATTAAACTCAAAAGGAAAAGAAAATAGTAGTTTTATTCCTGAATCTGAACCTGAGTATAAGGAAAAGATAACACTTTTGGTTAGAGATTTAGCTGGACAGAAAAGTGAAATTACAAAAACATATACAATGAGAATAAGTGTTTTGCCTAATTTTTCATGTTGTATTGGTGAATGTACACGAAGTAGTGATTTTAGAAAATGCGATGACCCTTTTTTTAAAGAATTAACAGTTAAGGAGAATACAATACTATATTTAAGAGATGATATTACTTTAGAAGACCGTACAATTCAAAGTCCAAATGAACCTATTGTTTCGCGAAAATGGACGTATAATTATATTGAAGGTTTTTCGCGTGGGTCAGTTTTTAGTGTGCCTATTAAACAAGGGGGAGAGATAGCTTTAGAGGTATGTGGTCCTCCTTTAATATGCAATACTGAAATAAAGAAGTTAAATAATATGTTTGGGAAAATTAAAAAAGAATCTCTTTTAGATTTTAGAGAAGTCCCATTTTAATAAAAATATGAAAATAAAAGAAATTTTTGATTTATCAATAAAATTAGGAATAGAAGCAGATTTTAGAGGCAAAGAAAGGATCTCTAAGAATCTTTTAAGACGTAAAAAAGAATATGAAAAGTTAAGTGAAGAAAAAAAAGCGGATTTTGATATGGAAGCATTAATTAATCCTTATATGGATTCAAGGATTTATAATATAGCAGAAGATAAAGAAATTAAAAAAGTTTTAGCGGGAATTGATATAGAAGGCGAAGAGCTTTTACTTGCAGATAAGATGGGCGATATAGATTTAACTATTGGGCATCATCCTGAGGGAAAAGGATTAGCATGGCTTTCTGATGTTATGAATATACAAATAGACTTATTAAATTATTATGGTGTTCCTGTAAATCAGGCTGAAAGAGTAACAAAAGAAAGGATTTCAGAAGTAGCAAGGTCTGTTAATGCAGCAAATCATAATAGAGCAGTTGATATGGCAAGGCTTTTAAAGCTTAATTTTATGAATAGCCATACGCCTTGTGATAATCTAGCCGCTGATTTTTTGAAGAAAGAAATTAAAAAGAATAAACCTGAATACTTGGAAGATATTATTAGAATTTTAGAAAGTATTCCTGAGTATAGAGAAGCTATTAAAATTGGAGCAGGACCTTGTCTTTTTGTAGGTTCCCCTGAAAATAGATGCGGTAAAATTGCCTTAACTGAAATTACAGGAGGAACAGAGGGTTCTGAAAAAATGTATGAGAAAATGGCACAGGCTGGGATAGGAACT
>JAAZMU010000052.1 GCA_012798645.1 Patescibacteria group bacterium
AAATGTGCTTCAAGGAGAAAGACCTATTGCAACGGATAATAGATCGCTTGGAAGATTTATTTTAAGCGGACTTCCACCAGCACCAAGGGGAATACCTCAGGTTGAAGTTATGTTTGATATTGATGCTAATGGTATTTTAACGGTGACAGCTAAAGATAAAGCTTCTAACAAGTCGCAATCTATTAAGATTGAGGGGTCTTTAGGGTTATCAGAAGAAGAGATTGAGAAAATGAAAAAAGAGGCTGAAATGCATGCTACCGAAGATAAGAAAAAAAGAGATTTAGTTGAGGCTAGAAACAATGCTGAGAATTTAATTTACACAGTAGAGAAAACTTTAAAAGATGCTGGGGATAAGCTTAAAGAGGAAGACAAGAAACCTATTAATGATAAAAAAGAAGAGTTAAGTAAGATAAAGGACGGCGAAGATCTTGAAGAAATTAAAAACAAAACAGAAGAGCTTTCAACATTAATTCAAAAAATAGGAGCTAAAATGTATGAGGAGACTAAGAAAGAAGACACTGTTGAGGAGGCAGAAACAGAAGAGGTCAAAAATAATGACGAAGACAAAGATAACAAATAATGGCATCAAAGGATTATTACAAAATTTTAGGAGTTGAAAAAAGTGCAACCCAAGAAGAAATTAAAAAAGCTTATTATAAATTAGCACATAAATTTCATCCAGATAAGAAAGATGGAGACGAGCATAAATTTAAAGAAATAAATGAAGCTTATCAAGTTTTATCTGATAAGAGCAAAAGAGCGCAGTATGATCAATTTGGAAACACACAGGGGTTTTCTTCGGGGCAAGGATATACTCATGTGAATTGGCAAGATTTTGCTAGTGGTATGCCTGATTTTGATTTTGAAGATTTGTTTAATATATTCCAAGGGAGAACATCACAAAGACGTGATACGCGCAAAGGAAATGACATTGAAGTGGAAATAATAATTTCTTTAGCCTCTGTTTTGGAAAACCAAACAAAGCAGATTAAGTTAAATAAATATGTTTCTTGCTCAAGATGTGCAGGTTCTGGGGTAGAGCCTGGGGCTTCTTTTAAAACATGTCCGACGTGTCAAGGAAAAGGAAGAGTTGAAGAAATTAAAAGAACAATTTTAGGGAGCTTTGCTCAAGTAAAAGTATGTCCTGAATGTTCTGGGCAAGGAACTATACCTGAAAAAGAATGTAATGTTTGCCAAGGTGAGGGGAGAATTAGAAGTGAAGAGATTGTTTCAATTAAAATTCCTCAAGGTATTGACACAAACCAGGTTCTTAGGGTAAAAGGGAAAGGTGATGCTGGAAGGAAAGGAGGAGAACCTGGAGATTTATATGTCCGTATTATTGTAGAAAAAGATTCTAATTTTGAAAGAAGAGGCGACGATCTTTTTATGATACTTCCTATTACAATGTCTCAGGCAGTACTTGGCGATAAAGTCAAGGTAAAAACGCTTGAAAAAAAAGAAATATTTGTTAAAATACCAAGTAGCGTTCAAACTGGAAAAATTCTAAAGGTATCAAACAAAGGCATACCTCATTTTTCAGGGTTTGGTAGAGGGGATTTATACATTGAAATAATAGTTGAAACTCCTCAAAAATTAACCAGAGAACAAAAGGAGTTATTTAAAAAATTAAAAAAAGAAGGACTTTAGTCCTTTTTTGAGCCCCCATAGCTCAGCTGGTAGAGCAACAACCTTTTAAGTTGAAGGCCACAGGTTCGAATCCTGTTGGGGGCACAAATTAAATGAAATTCTATTTTAAAACTTTTGGATGCAAATTAAACGAGGCTGATTCTCAGATCATTAAAAGCATTTTAGCAAAGGATTATAAAGAAGAACTTAATCCTGATAATGCTGATTTTGTTGTGTTTAATACTTGTGGCGTGGTGGATAAAACAGAAAAAAAGATTATAAGAGAAACTAAGCAGTTTCAAAAACAAGGGAAAAAGGTATTTTGGACAGGATGCCTTCCTTTAATTACAAGAAATAATGTTTCTAACGGCTCAATAGGTCCAAATAATGTTTTAGATATTAAAAAAGCAATAAAAGGAAATATTCACATCTTTACTGAAAAGAAAATAGATAAATCTGTTTTGTGTAATTTTAAAGAAGATAGTGTTTCTGCAGTTGTAGCTATATCAGAAGGTTGCTCGGGGAATTGTTCTTACTGCGGGTCAAGAATTGCAAGAAAAGGGTTAAATTCTTTTCCAAGAGAGAATATAATAAAGAGAATTGAAAAGATCAATGCAAAAGAAATTCTTTTAACATCGCAAGGGTTAGCTTCTTATGGGATAGATAGGGGCAAGCAAGAATTACCTGAATTGATTTCAGATATTTTAAAGATTGAGAAAGATTTCAAGTTGAGACTTGGAATGATGAATCCAAAGTTTTTAGTGCATATTATAGATGATCTGCTAGAGCTTTATGAGGATAAAAAAATGTATAAGTTTTTACATTTACCACTTCAGTCTGGTGATAATAATTTATTAAAAGAAATGAATAGAGGTTATAACATTAACGATTTTTTAGATCTTGTCTATAAGTTTAGAAAGATTAGTAAAGATACAATTTTGGCAACCGATATTATTGTTGGGCACCCAAAGGAAAGCGAAAAAGCTTTTAAGAATACGATTAAGATCATAAAAGAGACTAAACCTGATGTGCTTCATGTGTTTAGATATTCTAAAAGAAAGGGAACAGAAGATGCTAAATTAAAAGAATTAGATGTTAGAATTAAAAAGCAGAGGTCAAAATATTTAGTTACCTTGTTTCAAAAATATAATTTAGAGAAAAATAAATCTTTTTTAGGGAAAGAATTTGAAGTCTTAGTAATTAAAGATAATAATTTAGCAAGAACAGATTCTGGAAGAGCAGTAATAGTTAAAAATAGCAAAGCAGGTGAACTTAAGAAAGTTAAAATAAAGGATGTTAAATGGAATTATTTAATAGGAGAATAATTATATTCTTCTAACATATTCTCCTCTTTCTGTATTGACTTCAATGATATCTCCCTGGTTTATAAAAAGAGGGGCATTTATTACTGTTTTGTTTTCAAGTGTGACTGCTTTATTTCCAGATGTGGCTCTATCTCCTTTAACCCCTGGCGCAACTTCTATTACTTTTAACTCTACCTTTATTGGAAGTTTAATGTTTATAATTTTTCCATTGAATAAAATAGTTTCTACTATTTGATTTTGTTTTAGAAATTTTGATTCGTTTCCGATCTGTTCAGATGCTAATTCGAATCTATTTGAAGGGTCGGCAACATCTGAGAATACAAACTTTCCTTTATTTTCATAAATAAATTTAGCTTCCTTTTTTTCAATATGAGCCTCTTCGAATTCTTCTCTTGGCTGAATAGTTTTAGGAATAACAGCACCAGTGATTAGATTTTTTAGTTTTGTCTGAAGATAAGAATGACCCCGTCCTTTAAACATGGACTGAGCCTCTATAATTTCGTAAGGCTGATTATTGATTATTATTATTTTTCCTTTTGTAAGTTCTGAATATGATAACATTTTTTTATTTTTTCCATTTAATATCTTTTTCATCGCCAGCAAACTCAAGCCATTCGCCATCACTATTAACAACAAACCATTTTCTTTTAAGTTGAGACCAAACCATTGGGTCATTGTTATAAAAAGGTTTTTTTATAATTTCTTTTGGTTTTAGCTTGTCTAGTTCTAGCCACTTTTTGAAAACAGTTTCAATAGAATATTCAAGGTTTCTAGATTTTGCCCATTTGGAAACTTTTGTGATTGCTTGTTTTGCTTTTCTTTTTGATCCTGCAAGTTCTATTAATTCTTTTGCTGGTCTTGTAAATCTCGAATAAATTATTTTCCTTTTTTTAGAGTCTTCCTTTATTTGATCTAGCGTGTAACCTTTAGTATAGAAAAAGTGATTTACAACTTCTTGAACGTCTGTTTCTTTTTTTTCTTTCATAGGATACTAATTATGTTATTATAAAAATCTTTTACTTTCTCAAGTTCTTTTATTCCTTTTTTGGTGATTTTATACATTCTTCTTCTTTCTTTTTGTTTGCTTGTGACAAAACCTTCAAGCTCAAGTGTGTAAAGAACTCTATAGGGGGTTATCTTTCCTGGTCTAAAGCCAAATCTTTTTTCCACTGCAGATGGAAAATCCCAGCCATGGCAAGCTTCTTCTTTGAGAAGGACTAGAATGTAGATCCATAAATTACCTTTTGTATTGTATTTTTTTAATCTTTCAAATGGAGTCATGTGTTGACATTTTTATTTTACGCCTGTAAAATAGAGATACAGGTCTTATATATTAATAATAAGGAATAATGTTAAAAAAGTAAACATGACTAAAAAAATAAAAGTAGCAATTGCAGGATTAGGTAATTGTGCTAGTTCACTTATACAAGGATTAGAATATTATAAGGATGTTGGCGACAATGATGAATTAGTTCCAGGACTAATGCATAATGTAATCGGAGATTATAAAATATCTGATATTGAGGTTGTTGCAGCTTTTGATATTGATAAAAGAAAAGTAGGAAAAGATATTTCAGAAGCAATGTTTGAAAAACCAAACAATACTACTGTTTTTTGTTCAAAGATCCCCAAGACAGGAGTTATTGTTAAAATGAGTCCAGTTTTAGATGGAGTTGCAGAACATATGTCTGAATATTCAGAGGAGCAAAGGTTTATTGTTGCAGACAAAAAGCCATGCAATGTAGTAGAAGAGCTTAAAAAATCGGGAGCTCAAATGCTTGTTAATTATATGCCGGTAGGTTCTCAGGAAGCCACTGAATTTTTTGCGGAGGCTTGTCTTAAAGCAGGTATTGGTTTTATAAACGCAATGCCAGTATTTATTTGCTCTGATAAGGATTGGGTAAAGAGGTTTGAAGAAAAGAATATTCCATGCTTAGGAGATGATATTAAAGCGCAGGTTGGGGCAACAATAACGCACAGGACATTAGCTCATTTGTTTTCTGAGAGAGGGGTTACAGTTGATAAATCTTATCAGTTAAATTTTGGAGGGAACACTGATTTTCTAAATATGCTTGAAAGAAGAAGGTTGAAATCTAAAAAAGTTTCCAAGACAGAAGCAGTTGAGGCAGAATTATCTCAAAGATTAGGGTACGATAATTTGCATATTGGACCTTCTGATTTTATTCCATTTTTAAAGGATAATAAAATTTGTTTTTTAAGGATGGAAGGAAGGAAGTTTGGTAATGTTCCTGTGACAATTGAGCTTAGACTTTCAGTTGAAGACTCGCCAAATTCAGCAGGTGTTATTATAGATGCGGTTAGGATGATGAAACTTGCAATTGATAGGGAAATAGGGGGAGCACTTCTATCACCTTCTGCTTATTTTATGAAACATCCAATGGAACAAATAACAGATGACAAGGCAAGGGAAATGGTAGAAGAATTTATTTTAAATAAAAGAGAAAGATAAATTTAAATATAAAAATATGTTTAGAACTCCTTTAAAAAGATTCAAAGATTATACTAAAGAAAAAAATCTTTGGATATACATTCTTTTCTTAGGAAAAGACCAAGAATTCATAATAGATAATATTAAAGGCAAAATTTTAGAAAAGTTTGATTTTCTTCCAAATTCTTTTAGAGTACAAAAAGTTTTGTATAGGTTGGAACAAGGCGAATATATTAAAAAAGGAAAGTTTAAAAGTAAAAAAGCTTTTATAACAACAGAGAAAGGAAAAGAAGAACTTCAAAATTTGATTTCTTGTACAGAAGAATTATTAGATAAATTAAAGAAATAATATGTTAGATTTAAAAAGGGAGTGGTTTAAGCCACAAGAAAGATTTATTGGAAGAACTCTAGGCAAGCTTCCAATAACTCCTAATCAATGGACATTTTTAAGTATAGTATTTGCACTAATAGGACTTTGCTTTGTGGTTAATTCTAATTTTTTTCTAGCCTTACTATTCTTTTTAATATCAGGTGTTTTAGACTTTGTAGATGGTTCAGTTGCAAGGGCAAAGAATATGGCTTCTAAAACAGGAGCCTATATTGATACCATAGTAGATAGATATGTGGAAGGAATAATGTTTATGAGCCTATTATTTGTTTCTCTACCAGTTATAATGGTTCCTGCTTCTGTTTGGATATGCTTATCCATTTTTGGGTCAATAGTGACTACATATGCAAAGGCAGCTGCAAAAGAAAAAGAGCTTGTTACTCAAGAGCTTAAAGGAGGATTATTATCAAGAGGAGAAAGAATAATACTGTTATTATTTTTGTTTGCTTTATTGAGTTTTTCGCAATTTTATCCAGCAACTATTATTTTAATAATTATTGCTGTTTTATCTAATTTTACAGCGCTTCAAAGGTTTTTTTCGGCGATTAATTTGAATAAGAAGTAATGAGATTTGGGAGTAGTGTTTCTTGACAAATGTATAAATATATGTGTAGTATGTGTTTGGTACTTAATATGATTAAAGGAATAGTTTTTGATCTGGACGGCACGCTCTTTGCTACTGAGTATTATCAGTGGCAAGGTTGGGTTGTTCCATTGAAAAAGTATGGTGTGGAATTAACAAAGGCAAAGTATTTTGATTATGCTGGAAAAACAGGAGGAGATATTGAGAAAGAGATTGCACGTGATTTTGCTCTTTCTTTTAAAGAGGGTAGTCTTCTAAAGCAAAAGGAAAAGCTTTTAGAGAAGTGGTTCTCAACGGAAAGAATAAAATTAATGCCTTTTGCGAAAGAGGCTGTGGAGTATTTCAACACTAACTACAAGGTAGGGCTATGCACAGGAGGGCCAAGAGATGAGGCGCTCCTGAAGCTGGAGAGAAACGACTTCTTAAAGTATTTCGAAAGCGTAACGACCCTAACTGATGTTGAGAGAGGAAAACCTTTCCCTGATATCTATGAAAAGGCGGTACAAAGGCTGGGGTTAAATGTCTCTGAGTGTCTGGCTTTGGAGGATACTCAATATGGTGTTCGATCAGCAAAGGATGCAGGACTTTATTGTTTTGCAATTCCTAATGAGTATTCGCGAAAACAAGATTTTTCAAGGGCGGACGGAGTATTTCAAAGTCTTGAAGAAGTTGTTGCTTTCTTTGAGGAGGGAGAATGTTAATATGGATTCTTTTAGGCGTAGCACTCTACGCCTATGCAACTGTCCTTTTGATAGTAATATCTTACGATATGATTGTAGAGCTTACTAGGTGCGACCTTCTTACTGAGAAGGGATTAAGAAGAGAAAATGAGTTCCATAGAGTAGCTAGGTTTTGCTCTACGTGCCATGGAATGGGTATGGTAAATGGCTGTCCCAAGTGTGGCAGTTGGTCAGGTCTAGGGAAGTATAAGGACATTGAGGGTAAGAGATATTATTTTATCGGCTTTGTCCCCGAGCGCAGTTCAGTCTGTACGTATTACAGATTAAGAGCTCGCTTGGGAAAAAAGATTCTCTTTGAGTCTGCTTTTGATAAGCGGGGAAATCCTATGCTTGGCGAGGTGGCTGTATGGGCTGTTATTAAGACGAGGGAGGCATCATCATTTTGATGATTCGTTAGGCCTCTTTTTTTGTAATTTTTTTAATAGTGATGTAAAAGCATAAAACAAAGGTGCTTTTTTGCCGTGGATTTTAACTTGTTTTTTGACTAGCTTTTCTTTGAATTCATTTAAATCTTTAGCACCACATTCTACATATGCATAACCACAAGCTCCAGCATTATGACAGTCTGAACCTGCAGTCATAATTAGATTATTTTGTCTTGCAAAATTAAATGCTTTTTTGTCTGGACCAGATATTGGTCTTTTTGCGTTAAAGACTTCGATTCCATCTACATTGTATTTTTTAATATCATCCTTAAATCCTCCTGGTTTGTAAAAAGGATGGGGGATAATAGCTAATCCGCCCTGCCGATGTATTTCTTTTATGATTTCTTTGGGAGAACACCCTTTCATTTTAATTTCTTCTTGCAGAAAAAGACCTAAAATATCACCTTTACTTGACTTTATTTCTTCTCCCAGGATTAGAATAGCATTTAGTTCCTTAGCAGCTATTATGGCATCATTCCATCCTGATGTGGTGTCGTGATCAGTTATTGCAATACCGTCTAAGCCTTTTTTTAGGGCTTCTTTTATTACATTATAGGGGGATGATAAAGCA
>JAAZMU010000053.1 GCA_012798645.1 Patescibacteria group bacterium
TGGAGAATTCCTTATTGTTAAAGATAATGATAAAATGAGCAAATCAAAAGGAAATATTGTCACATTAGACAAAATCAAAGACCCTTTATCTTATAGATATTTATGCTTAACTGCACACTACAGGTCAAAATTAAACTTTAGCAGTGAAAGCCTAGAAGGAGCAAGAATTAGTTTAAACAATTTAAGAACTAAAATCAATGAACTTGATTTAACCTCCAAAGAAAAAAACAAAGAAAAGGAAACATACTACAAAAATAAATTCCTCTCCTATATCAACAACGACTTAGACACACCAAAAGCCCTTGCCCTTGTCTTTGACATATTTAAAGATAGTAAATTAACTGACAAAGAAAAATATGAACTTATCTTAGACTTTGATAAAGTTTTTAGCCTAAACCTTAAACAAGAAAAAATCCAAATTCCAAAAGAGATATTGGAACTAGCAAACAAAAGAGAAGACTACAGACAACAAAAAAACTTTCAAAAATCAGACGAACTTAGAAAAATAATAGAAAGCAAAGGCTATACTATCAAAGACAAAGCAAAAGGCTTTACAATAAAAAGGTAATTGCTCATTCATAATAAACAATTACCTTGCCCCTTTTGTTTTTCAAAGGGTATTCTTCTGTCTTGTAAAAATACAAGATCGGCTCCCTTGCATTCCTTTCAAGAAAAAGGACTTTGCTCCTTAAGGAATAAATAAGCTCTAAAGCTATTACATTCCTCTTAAAGACTTTTGATTCCATCTATTTCAAAATTTAATGTTTTTTTCCTTTTTTGTCAAACTTCTTAAGCATACATTCATCATAAAACTCTAATACCTGATCAGCTATCTTTTCCCATGAATATTCTTTTGCTGTTTTTAAACCCCATTTCCCCATTTCTTTTCTCAAATCTTCATTAATAATTAATCTTTCTAAAATATCCGCAAGTTTAAGAGAATCCCGTGGCTCTGCTAAAAACCCCTCTCCTTTAGTTCCTTTTAAAAGCTCTTTATAACCCAAATTATTAAAACCACAAACTGGCTTTTGACAAGCCATTGCCTCAAGCAATACAATTCCAAAGCTTTCTCCAAATATAGCCGGGCTACAAAAAATATGAGCGCTGTTTAAATATCTTACTATTGTGTGATCTTTCTTTTGTCCCTCAAAAACCACATTCTCAAGTCCACCATACAAAGCAAACTTTTCACAATCTTTTTTAAGTGGTCCATCTCCTACCACAATCAATCTTAAATTCTTATACCTTTCTTGAAGAATTTTATAAGCCTCTAATAAATAAATCAAGCCCTTTCTTTCTTCAATTCTTCCAATAAAAAGGATGTTTATCTTTCCATCATCGAATCTTTTATACCCCCGAATATTAGGATTAAATCTTTCTAAGTCAATTCCATTTGAAATCACCTTTGTTAATTTCTTATACCCCCTGAAAAATCTTAAATTCAAAGAAGCAACTCCGATAATTCCATCCATTCTCTTATTCAGCCTTTTAACAAATAATTTAGAGAAATAAGGCGTAGATTTAAACAAAGGCATGCCGTCTAAATTAGCATGAAATGTCAAGATATTACATATTGGATACTTTATCTTTTTTTGCATATCCAAAATCTGCCATGCCGAAGGAACAACAAAATTATGAAAATGCAGAATGTCAAACTTCTCTTTTTTTAAAATCTTGTGAATCTTAAAAGGATTTAAATTCATACAAAAATCTCCTTGCGTTCCTCCGATGTTAAAGGGCAAGGATGTTCCCATAATAATTACTTTGTTTCCGTAATTTTCTCTTAACTTTCTTCTTGGTATAATAATTTTTGTTTCAATTCCTCTTTTCTCAAACTCTTTAGAAAGTCCAAGTATATGATTTTTAACTCCTCCTGGATTAGCAAAGGAATGAAAACAAATAAAACCAACTTTCATAGATTCATTGAATTTTTTAAATTGTATGATATTATTATAACAATGAATACTGATTTTGCAAATAAAATCCCGCCACAAAATAAAGAAGCAGAAATGAGTGTTTTGGGCTCCCTTATGCTCGATAAAGACTCTATTATTAAAGTAGCTGACTTTTTAAGACCAGAAGACTTTTATTATAAAAAGCATGAAGATATTTACAGGGCAATAGAGGAACTCTTTGCTAAAGGAGAGCCAATAGATATCATATCTGTTTCCTCTAAATTAAAAGAGAAAAACTTACTTGAGAAAATTGGTGAAGCAGCTTATCTTACAGAGCTTATTAATGTAGTTCCTACAGCAAGCCACATTATTACATACGCCAAGATAGTGCAGAAAAAAAGAATATTAAGAGACCTAATTTCTGTTGGTCAAGATATTTCTTTGTCTGGATATGACGAGGAAAAAGACTCAGAGGATCTCCTAGATAGCGCAGAAAGAAAGATCTTTGAAATTACCCAAAAAAATATGACGCAAACTTTCACTTCTATTAAACCATGTCTAAAAGATGCCTTTGAAAGAATGGAAAAAATATCAAACAAAGAAAATAGATTAAGAGGTGTTTCAACTGGCTTTTATGATTTAGACAATTATCTCTCTGGTCTCCAAAACTCAGATCTAATAATTCTTGCTGCTAGACCCTCTATGGGTAAATCAAGTTTAGCACTTGATATTGCAAAAAATATTGCCCTAACTGAAAGCAAACCTATTGGGTTTTTTTCCCTTGAAATGTCTATTGATCAGCTAATTGATAGAATGATAAGTTCAGAATCAAATGTTGATGCCTGGAAAATCAGGCAAGGCACCCTCTCATCCTCAGGAGAAAACAATGACTTTATTAAAATACAGCATGCTCTAGGAACTTTATCTGATGCCCCAATTTTCATTAGCGACGCATCTACACTTACCGTGCTTCAAATGAGAGCCATGTCAAGGAGATTAAAATCACAACATGGTCTTGGTCTTGTTGTAATAGATTACTTGCAATTAATTGAACCAACTAATAAAAACATGGGCTCTGTCCAACAAATAACAGAAATTTCAAGACAATTAAAAGGTCTTGCAAGGGAATTAAATGTGCCTGTTTTAGCATTATCTCAATTATCGCGAGCAGTAGAACAAAGAACGCCTAGCATCCCTAAATTATCAGATTTAAGAGATTCTGGCTCTATTGAGCAAGACGCCGACGTTGTTTTATTTATTTATAGAGAAGAGCTTTACAAAAAAGACACACCCAAAAAAGGAATCGCGGAAATACTTATCGCAAAACACAGAAATGGACCTATCGGAAAAACCGAGCTATTTTTTGATAGCTCTAAATCAAGTTTTAGAAATTTAGAAAAAACTGGAATAGATTATAATGACGATAACTTTTAAGAAACTTTGATTTCTTTAATCTGAACTTCTGTAAAAGGCTGTCTGTGCCCTTTTTTTACTTTGTATCTTTTTTTAGGTTTAAATTTAAATATAACAACTTTTTTATGTCTATCTTGTTTTAAGACCTCTCCAACAACAGTTGCACCTTTAATCAAAGGTTTCCCTACAATAGTCTTTTCACCATCATTAACAAGCAAGACATCTTCAAAAATAATCTCCTTTCCCTCCTCAATATCTAACTTCTCAATTTTAATTTTCTTTTTAGGGCTAACAATATATTGCTTCCCTCCTGTTTTTATTACAGCCAACATAATTTATATTTATTAAATAACAAAAACATATTAACAAGTTTTTGCCTGTTCGTCAACTAAA
>JAAZMU010000054.1 GCA_012798645.1 Patescibacteria group bacterium
AGTAAAAACATTGCTTTTAATGTCAGCAGACAACAAAGTCGTTTTGTGTGAGGAAAACAAAGATCCAGGAAAAAGCTTTCTTCACATTAACAATTTAAAAGGCAAGTTTAGAATCGTTCCTTCGAAAATAGAGACGTGTGAGAAAGCTTTTAATTTAAATGAAAATTCACAAGCGGTTTTGGCTTCTTTTTTTGAAGACATGACTCCTGAGCAAAAAGAAAAACTTGTTCTTGAACTTGGGAAAATAGCGCTGATTATTTTTATCGGGCACACAATTTAAGCAACAAAACAAATTGAAATTAAAGCAAGTCTGAGCAATGAAAAAAGCACTTCACATACGAAGTAAAAAACCCACTTCCTAGACTTCAATCTAACCGCTACACATAGAGCCTAAACGCACTTTCTAACCTCAAGTCTGAGCAATGAAAAAAACACTTCACATACGAAGTAAAAAACCCACTTCCTACAGTTGACAAAAAAAAGAGAATAGGGTATGTTAGGAATAATGAACACACCTAATTTTTTTAAACTAAACAAACCCAAAACCAAAAGAGAATCCTTAAAAATAGAATTACCTTTTGAAGCAGAATTTTTAAATGCCTACAATTTCTATTCAGAGCAAAACTATTTTTACTTTGATCAGCTAAAAGACTCTGATTTCAAAGAAGAACTCTGGTTTTTAATTAAGGAATTAAGGAAAACTAATGCACAAAAAACTCCTTTTGTAACCCCAAGTAATATTAATTTCACTTTTAAAAGGATTCAAAAATTCAACCCTATTTTATCTAAAATAGATCTATTCAAAACAAAGAGAATAAAAGAAAAAAACGCAAAGGAAAGATACATTGCAAACAATCTTTTAAATGAGGTAAAAGACGAGAGCGAAGCTATTACTCTAGCTAACTTCAATGCAATCACAAATATTAAAAAAGAACACATTAAAAAGCCCATTTCTTTTGAGCTTTTAAATGAAATGTACAAAGATATTGCTCTAAATAAAGATTACAGATTAAGAAGAGAAAACGAGCATTCCTCTATCAAAGACAACTTAGGTGAAACTATTTATCACACTGCACCTGATTCTTCCTTTATTCAAAATGAGTTAAGCAAATTCATTGATTTTGCAAACAAAAACACTACATTTCATCCAATCATTAAAGCCATAATAATGTACTTTTGGATTGCCTATACAAGACCTTATACAAAGGCAAATAATGAGCTTGCAAGGAATGTCTTTTACTTCAGCGTCTTCAAGGATAACTACGACATCTTCCCTTATCTTCCGCTTTGGAGCTTAATTAGAGATAATCGTGACCAATACTTAATCTCTTTTGTACGCACTACTCAAGATAATGCTGACCTCACCTATTTCATAGACTTTTTCTTAGATCAAATTAACATGTCTTTAAACACTTTTATTCATGATTTAAAAAAAGAAAACAAAAAAACAGAAACAGCTAGAGAAGTTCAAAGTAGAATGGGATTAAACATTAGACAGTTTGGACTCTTGCAATTCTTTTATCTAAATCCAGACAAGAAAACAAGCATTGATGCCTTCCAAAAACAAAACAAAGTCTCAAGAAGAACAGCTTCTGAAGACCTAAACCTGCTTGTTAAAAGAAAGTTCTTACGCATTAAAAGAATAAAAAATAGGTTTTTCTACTACCCAATCTTTGAAAACATTGAAAAAACATTAAAAGCACTTTAAACCCTTTTGTTTTTTTTAAGTTTATGCTAGTATAAAAACAATGAGAAAAGACTTTTTCAAAATTGTTTTTCTATCTATTTTGTTTTGCCTTGTAGGAAGCTTTGTTTTTGCTGGCTCCCTAGAGGAAAAAACATTTTTCGTTGATCCTAATTTCGCTGAAAATCTAGCAGGTCCTACTCTAAAAGCAATCCATATTTTAACTGAAAACGGTTTAGACTTTTACATTGATACTAACTTTTGGGATGAAAAAACAGAAGAAGAACAAGAAAAAGCAATTCAAGATTTAAAAGATGTCTCTCAGAAATTCATTAAAAGCCAAGCCAAAGTAGTCTCTATTTTTGGAAGTGAGGCTAACCCTGGCATTGATGGAAATCCAAACATTGTTGTTTTGCTTCACCCTCTTAGAAACGATGCCAAAGGCTATATCCGAGTAGTTGATATGTATGAAAAAATTGTTGCACCTATGTCAAATGAAAGCGAAATAGTTTATCTTGATGCAAGAAAATTAGACAGTCCTTTTTTTGACGCTTTTTTAATTCACGAATATACACATTTAATTTTCTTAAATCAAAAAATAGCAAGTGATGCTTTTAAAGAAGAACACACTTGGCTCGTAGAATTATACTCTGAATACGCTGCAACAGCAGTACAAGACAAAAATGTGTTTGGTTATTTTGACCAGAGAATAAGGGAATTCTTTAAAAATCCAAGCATTTCTCTTGTGGAATGGAATGGCAATGTCTATAACTACGCTATAATCACTCTGCTCTCTCATTACATTGCAGACAATTATGGTAAAGAAATCTTGTCAGACTCAATGAAATCAAGCAAGGTAGGTATAGAAAGTATTGATGAGGCTTTAAAAAGAAAAGGGTTTGAGGAAAGGTTTGAAGATGTATTTAAAAACTTTGTTATTGCACTTGCTATCAATGATTGTTCAATAAATGATAAGTATTGCTTTAAGAATAGTAAGCTTGAGAATTTCACAATCTTACCTTTTTCAAACTTTCTTCCTTTTTCAGGCAATGCCATTATTTCAATTGGTCAGATAATGCCCAATTGGTCAGCTCAGTGGCAAAAGTTCTCAGGA